>NZ_JBDNJQ010000036.1:0-52942 GCF_051172895.1 Nostoc sp. CALU 1950
GAAGTCGGGGATCTGGACATCGCGCATTTTCACAACTCATTTAGGATTGCTATATCCTTTATTTCTTGTTAAGAGTTCCCTGCTCAAGTGAGTAAACTCTCCGAATACAACTAGATTTCCATATATCTTCTAAATTGGGTAAAATTTGACAATTTATTACTGCGAGAGATATGGAGATGCCAAGTAAGAATAATTACATTAAAATTGAGGCTGTCATTTATAGTTGAGGAGTATGACTCATAGTGTCTAATATCAACCCCAGTGATGCTAACAGCAAAAAAGTTGCAGCTGGCATCTGCGCTATCTTGTTAGGAGCTTTAGGTGTTCACAAGTTTATTCTTGGTTACAAGACTGAAGGTCTGATCATGCTGCTTGTTACCCTACTTACATTTGGTTTGGGTGGGGCAATAATGGGGATTATCGGTTTGGTTGAGGGTATCATCTACTTAACCAAGACTGATGAACAATTCCTCAATGCTTACATTGTCGAAAAGAAAGGCTGGTTTTGATTACCTGCCTCTGAAGTTTTGTTTGCCGTTTTAATTTAATGTTCATTGGTGTTTGAATTATCTCTTTATCTTTTTTCATCCCAAGGTAAATTAGTTCGCTGGGGTTTACTAGGATTTTCCTGTACACCCCTACTTGGTACTTATTTTTATCACCAAGGTTATAAAGTAAGATTCTTAGTTTGCCCAATACGGAATTTAACTGGAATTTCATGTCAAACTTGTGGCGTGACTTGCTCTTTTATGGCTATTTCCCAAGAAATTTGGTTCAAGCAGTGGCAGAAAATTTAAAATTTATTGTGTCTTTTGTACAGTATTTCTAAGTATTACTAGAAATTTTTTCTAAAAAATTCTCAATCCTACTTCTATGCCAACTATCAAACGTAAACAGCTAATGTGGATATTCTTCTTGTTGTTGGGCTTGGGCTATTTCAGCGCTATGTCTAATTTGGAAATTCACAATTTTTGGAAAAGCCTAATTGTACTCATGCCAATGCAGGTTGGAGCTATTGTTTATGTAACTTACCTACGATGGAGCCGTCAGTGACCCTCAGCAGAGTAGGATAAATTAAGAAATTTAATAGGGTTGACATACAGTCGTAGTTCCATATTTAGC
This sequence comes from Nostoc sp. CALU 1950, assembly GCF_051172895.1. Classification (NCBI taxonomy): domain Bacteria; kingdom Bacillati; phylum Cyanobacteriota; class Cyanophyceae; order Nostocales; family Nostocaceae; genus Nostoc; species Nostoc sp. CALU 1950. Next base: position 1,123 of record NZ_JBDNJQ010000036.1, read on the forward strand.
CTACGCTCAAATTAGAGACGCTTTTAGTCAGGCGTTGAATTTCTGTAGCGAATCTAAACACTTGCCATGCAACTTGTCCCGAAAACTAAGCTAGCCCCAGAACTTGACCCAATCTTAGAGAAAATTATTCTCGATGTTGGGGGTATGAAGTGTGCCGGGTGTGTGAATGCAGTAGAGCGACAGCTAACTCAACATCCAGGAGTCAAGAGTGCTTGTGTGAACCTGGCCACAGAGGTAGCTGTTGTAGAGTCAGAAGTTGGTGCAGTAGATGCAGATGCACTGGCAGAGCGATTAACAGGGGTGGGATTCCCAACTCAACCCCGAAAAGCTAGCGGCACAATCGCAGGCGAAATATCTACCTTACCAGACCCAGCAGAACGACAACGCCGAGAAATGCGATCTTCTTTTAGGCAGTTGGCGATCGCTGCGGTATTGCTAATATTGTCGGGAAGTGGGCATTTTGGTAATCTTGGTAGCTCAGTGCTGCCAGTGCTGAATAACATCTGGTTTCACTGTGGATTGGCGACAGTGGCACTATTAATTCCCGGTCGCCCGATTTTAGTAGATGGTTGGCTGGGCTGGCGGCGAAATGCACCCAACATGAACACCCTGGTGGGATTAGGAACGCTGACAGCCTACATTGCTAGTTTAGTAGCGCTGCTCTTTCCCCAATTGGGTTGGGAGTGCTTCTTTGATGAACCAGTAATGATGCTGGGCTTTATTCTTTTGGGAAGGACATTAGAACAACAAGCTAGAGGTCGTGCCGCTGCGGCATTTAGGAAATTGCTAGCACTCCAACCACAAGTAGCGCGATTGATTGCCAACCCAGAGAAAGGAGGAGTGGGATCTTCTAGTGTGGAAATTCCCGCTGAACAAGTGCGTGTTGGTGAATGGTTACAAGTGCTGCCGGGTGATAAAATCCCCGTTGATGGTGAATTGATGGTTGGTCAAACAACGGTCGATGAATCAATGTTAACTGGGGAAGCCGTACCAGTAATTAAGCAACCAGGAGATACGGTGACAGGGGGCACACTAAACCAGTCAGGAGCGATCGCTATTCAGGCAACCCGTATTGGAAGTGATACAACTCTAGCTCAAATTGTCACCCTAGTAGAAGCCGCCCAAACTCGGAAAGCACCAGTACAAAAATTAGCAGATACGGTAGCTGGTTACTTTACCTACGGTGTACTGACAGCATCTATATTGACATTTGTCTTTTGGTACTTTTTCGGCACTCACATCTGGACTGATATCACCATGTCTGGTGGCATGGAAATGATGAGCCACGCTACACATGAAGCTCACCATTCCCAACTCCCCACTCCCCAATCCCCTTTATTAATTAGTTTAAAACTAGCGATCGCAGTTATGGTAGTCGCCTGTCCCTGTGCTTTGGGACTTGCCACCCCAACAGCCATTCTTGTCGGGACTGCTATGGGCGCAGAACGGGGTTTATTAATTAAAGGTGGCGACGTTTTAGAAAGAGTACACCAGTTAGACACCGTAGTATTTGATAAAACCGGCACTTTGACCACAGGTAATCCCATCGTCACAGATTGTCTGTTAATTGAGGGATTGGGAACTGAAAATTCCCAATCCCTAATCCAACTAGCAGCAGCCGTAGAAAGCGGTACTCACCACCCTCTAGCAAAAGCGATTCAGCAAGAAGCACAGCGGCAACAGTTATCTATTCCAGAGGCTGTGGATTTTCACACGGAAGCAGGATTAGGGGTGTCTGCTGTGGTGGAGGGCAAAGTTGTACTCTTGGGTAACTGGGACTGGTTGAGTTGGCACGGTATTTCAAGTAGTGAAACTGCACAACAGGTAGCACAGGATTTAGCAACAGATGGTAAAACAGTCGTTTGCGTAGCAGTTGGGGGAACTTTAGCCGGATTAATTGCTGTTTCTGATACCCTCAGACCAGATGCCCGTTCTACCGTAGACAAATTACGTCAGATGGGCTTACGGGTAATGTTGCTCAGTGGCGATCGCAAAGAAGCAGCTAGCGCTATAGCCAAACAACTAGGATTAGATAGCGCTGATGTAATAGCAGGTGTCCCCCCAGCCAAAAAAGCGGCGGCAATACAATCTCTCCAGTTAGAAGGGACAAGAGGACAAGGGGGAAAAGGAGACAAGCGGACAAAGAAAACTCCTAACTCCTCACTCAGCACTCAGCACTCAGTAGTCGCAATGGTAGGAGATGGAATCAACGATGCTCCAGCTTTATCCCAAGCAGATGTAGGAATTGCTTTACACTCAGGGACAGATGTGGCGATGGAAACTGCTGAAATTATCCTAATGCGCGATCGCTTAAATGATGTCGTCGAATCTATTCGGCTTAGTCGCGCCACCTTCAACAAAATCCGCCAAAATTTATTCTGGGCTTTTGCATATAATACTGTTGGCATTCCTTTAGCAGCAGGTGTTTTGTTCCCTAGTCTGGGTTTTGTCCTTAACCCATCTGGTGCAGCGGCACTAATGGCTTTTAGCTCTGTTAGCGTCGTCACAAACTCAATATTATTAAGGCGATTAGCTCATCACTCGTAGAATAGTCTTTTACAGGTAAATTTCCAAGCACAAATCTTGGTTATTCCCATATAAAGTTAAACTGAGTCGTATTCAGTTTTTACGCAGCCCAAAAAGCTTCTTAAGACACTTACCAAAGCTATCATAGCTACTGGAGTAGAACGGATATGTTCTACTCTTTCAAGGTATCATGCAATTTTAAAGCTTATTTAGACCGGCACCACAGACTTATGGTGCGCGAAAATGACAGGATACGATACTAAAAAATCTTAAATTACAGTTTCACAAATTTGTCAATGGCAGCAGAAACCAATGAAAACCATCTACTGATTATTGAAGACGATCAAGGTCGCAAAGAATTTTCTCTGGAGCAACCCGTCTACTCTATTGGTAGAGATCGCGAATGTAATATCCGTTTGATGTCGCAGTTTGTCTCCCGACGCCATGCCACATTAGTGAGATTGCCACGAGAGCATAATAGTCATAGCTACTATTACCGGATTGTAGATGGCGATGCTAAAGGTAAGTCTAGTTCTAACGGTTTAATGATTAATGGACGCAAGATACCATCTCACGATCTCAGAAATGAAGACGAGATCGTTTTTGGCCCTCAAGTACGTGCCATTTATTACCTTTTAAGAAACACTCAGCGTTTGGGACAAACGGATTCGAGCGAGTACGATATTACACTAATAAACCCCGGTATGGCCGAGGATTTAGAGGATATAGAAGACTGAATTATAACTACCAATCAAAGTCTGACATTCCCACAGCTTCAAGCTGTGGGAGTGTCAATTCAACCACCAAAGCTATCCTGCAAGACTTTCAATCAAATGCCAATGGCGGCTATTTTCAATAGCCTGCTTGATGAATTCAAACATTTGTCGGCAGTAATTATCTAGTTGGAGTGGTAGTTCTTCATTTTTAAGCACAATACTCATCCGGGTTTCTGCTTCAGTAGATTTTGATTTATCAATCAGTACTTCTACTGTTACCAATTTAGGAAAAGGAACATTGCCAGGAACCTCACGAGCGATAATGTAATCGGCCGTATTGTATTGAATATCCAACTGACAGTCCTGTAGAAGTTCTACAAGTAACGGCAACAGATGGTCACTAGGAACAGAAACAATAAATGAACAGGTATAGCGAGCCATAATAGCCCCACGCCTTGCAACACTCCGTCCATCCTATAATACCGAAGTATCTAAACGGAAAGTCATTATAAAAGCAAAGTTTTTGAGTTTTGAGGTTAGGCATTACCAAGATATACAGTTTACCCAATTTTATAAATAGTCTTAGGCGGCTCATAATCCTGTGACAGAGCGAAAAGTCAGAGCGCTGGTAACCAACGCTCCATTAGCGAAAAGGACAAAATATATTTTCTTCGTCCTGCCTCCTAACTCCTACCTCTTGCCCTCTGCCTTCTTTGGTAAGCTGAAAGTTTGATCAAAAACTTTACAATAAAGGTTTGGCTGAGGTAGAAAATGAAAGTCGCAATTACTGGAGCAACAGGATTTGTTGGTAGCCGTTTGGTACAACGACTCCACGGAAAAGGTCACAAAATAGTAGTATTAACTCGGAACACCACCTTTGCTCAAAAGGTTTTTCCATCTGAGGCTTTCCCCAATCTAGAAATTGTTGCCTATACACCAAATGCATCTGGTTCTTGGCAAAGTGTCATTGCGAGTTGTGATGGCGTAGTTAATTTGGCAGGAGAACCTATTGGTGAAGGACGCTGGACACCAGAACGAAAACAAGAAATCCTCAATAGCCGGAAGTTTGGTACACAAAAAGTAGTTGAAGCAATAGCCAACGCTAACCCCAAACCAACTGTGTTAATTAATGCTTCAGCCATTGGCTACTACGGCACCAGTGAAACGGCAATCTTCGATGAAACAAATCTATCTGGTAACGATTTTCTTGCCCAAGTCTGCCAAGCCTGGGAAGCTGAAGCGAGAAAGGTAACAGATGCTGGTGTCCGGCTGGTAATTCTACGTTTTGGGATTGTTCTGGGCAATGGTGGTGCTTTAGGTAAAATGATTCCGCCTTTCAAACTCTTCGCTGGTGGGCCTATTGGTAGTGGTCGGCAGTGGTTCTCATGGATTCACGTAGACGATTTAGTTAGCCTGATTCTGGAAGCTTTAACTAAACCGGAAATAGAAGGCGTATATAATGCAACCGCCCCTAAACCAGTTCGGATGGCAGATTTAAGCCAAACTTTGGGACAAGTCATGAATCGCCCTTCTTGGTTGCCTGTTCCTGCTTTTGCGATCGAAGCCCTTTTAGGAGACGGGGCTATAGTAGTTTTAGAAGGTCAGCAAGTCATCCCAAAACGCACGTTAGAAACAGGTTTTGAGTACAAATATCCTAATTTGCAATCAGCATTAACACAAATTCTTAATTAAAAGGGAGTGGGGAGTGGGGATTGGGGATTGGGGATTGGGCATTTAAAAACTTTTCCCTGTTCCCTGTTCCCTGTTCCCTATTCCCCAATCCCCAGTCCCTAGTCCCCAGTCTCTTGACTATTGACTAGAGAGAAATTTCCTGGAAACCCAACTGATAATACCGCTGAGAATAGCACCGCCCATGAGGATACCAATTGCTGGGTTAAACACAGGTTGCCACAGTTGATGCCACAAATCCAAACCCAGGTTTATTCCCACAGCATCACCGATCGCAGCGATCGCTAACCAGCCAAAGCCAAACAAAACCAAAAAAACATCTGCGACTAAAACCATGTTTAGCCAATTTAACAATTTATCTTTCATGATTGAATTGGGGAATGGGGAATGGGGAATGGGGAATGGGGAATGGGGATTGGGGATTGGGGATTGGGGATTGGGGAATGGGAAGAGACAACTTAGAGACTTACTTCAATAAATTTCCCCTAATCCCTAGTCCCTAGTCCCCAGTCCCCAATCATCATTCTTCAAACAGCCAATTTTTGACTTTTGTCAAACTCTGCCAATCTGGTTTTCTACTTAAACCGTCTTCAATACTATTTTTTATTTCATCACTCCATTCTTCATTGACAAATATCAACTGCTGTGCTATGTCAATGTGTTCTCGCAAACCTTTTTGACCCGTTTCCAGCATTGCTAAGGCGAGATTGATTCTAGCTTGTGGATCTTGTGGGTTTAACTTGACAGCCTTCTGTGCGGCTTTGTATGCCAAGTTGGGTTTGCTATCGAGTAGATACAACCACGCTAAACAAATCCAAGCAGCACTAGTTTTAGGAGCGCGATCGCATACTTCTTTAAACACAGGGATTAAAGATTCTACTGATTCTCCAGCTTTATAGCGTTCTAAACCTGTATCAAACAGGGATTCAACTGTATTAGTCATTTGTCATTAGTCATTGGTCATTAGTCATTAGTCATTAGTCATTGGTCATTTGTAAAGGACAAAAGACAAAGGACAAATGACAAATGACAATATTACACCCCAAATGACTTACCGCAACCACAAGTTTGGCTGGCATTGGGGTTAGTAAATTGGAAGCCACCGCCAATCATGGCATCGCTATAATCGAGCATTAAACCGTAGAGATATAACAGGCTCTTGCGATCGCTGACAATTTTGAAGCCATCATAGTCAAAAACTTCATCCTGAGGGGTGATCTTGCTAGTGTCTTCAAAGTCCATCATGTAAGACATCCCAGAACAGCCACCCTGACGGACTCCTACCCGTAAGCAGAAGTCTGTGCCTTGCTTGTCCCGGAGGGATTTTACCTGCTTCAATGCGGCTTCGCTCAAGAGAATTCCGCGTTGTTGAGCCTGAATTGCTTGTGTCATCTGCTTTTTCAACTCCTTAATTTAGTTTAAGCTTTACCCTATATCAGCTTGTTAATGCCTGTAGGTTGCCCTTGGTGTTTTTGTATTCATTCTAGCGGCTTAGATGCCGCTAGATGCCAAATTGTAAATACTCCGTTAAAAGCAGCCAAAAATTTTTATTCTAGAATTGAGAGACTCAGTGTGTTTATAGGAGAAGGCAGGAGGCAGAAGGCAGGAGGCAGGAGGAAATAATTATGAATGAAAATTTTAGTTCTCGGTATAAGATTCAGTTTAAAAAGATGAATTGTATTGAGACATATAGCAGGAGATACATTCGTAGCCGATCTGGTCTTCTCCATTGGCGTCTCGCCTTCTTCTACAGGGAAGTAAGCTACGCGCAGTGTCTCCTAGAGAGGGTCTAGGATGCATTCCAAGTGGATTGATTATTTGGCCTCGTCCTCCACAGCCTAAGTCTCACGCTTTTAAATATGGGTTCCTCCTGTCTCCTGCCTCCTGCCTCCTGCCTCCTGCCTCCTGCCTCCTAAAATAGTTGGTATTTTTTAAGTTCAAGCCTTATGGCAACCTGAAAAGCAACCACCTTCAGGTGCAGCCATAAAAATTTAATCTGAGGCTAGCTATCCCCCAAAGTTTACTTCCAAATTGCTTCTTTTGATCTCTATGACAAGTTTTAATCGCTCTACCAGTCGTCGGTTGAAAAAATTAACTCAAATTCCTTCTGTATGGGAGGGCGATCGCCGTCCGTTGTCATCACCAAACCAGTTCTCAGACTCAGAGGCAAAGGGAGAATGCATTCTTTGGGTAGATTACTCCCAAGGTGTTGTTCGAGGAATGGACGTGGTAGCTTCAGATATTGGCCCAGAAGCAATTGTTCGCACCTTAATGCAAGCAATGGAGCATCCTCAGAGTCCGGCAAGACCTGCCAGACCCCAAAGAATTGTAGTCAAAGACCGCGAGATCCAATTTTACCTGCGGGGAGTGCTACAAGATTTAGATATTGCCATTGATTACGCACCAGAACTGCCTTTAATTGACGAACTATTTCGTGGATTTGCCGACATCCTCGATAGTCAAACCCCCGACTTACCCCCACAGTATGCACAAATCTTGCGAGAGAAGGCATTTGCAATTTGGCAAGCCGCACCTTGGGAATTTTTGGAAGAACAGCAAATTTTATCCATTGAGATTAATAAGTGGGATGTTGGCACACTCTACGCCTCAATCATGGGAATGCTGGGAATGGAGTATGGGATTTTGTTTTATCGCTCAGAAGAGTCTTTAAAACAGTTTCGTGCCGCAGTTTTAAGAGATGAAGAATCAACGGAGCATCTAGAAGAAGCGTTCCTTAAGCAAGATTGCCTGTTTCTCACTTTTGAGACTGCTGATGAAGCTGATGAAGATGAGGATGAAGAAGATGATTTGGCCGATCTGCCATTATCAGAAATTGACCCCACCTTCGGTAACATCCACCCCTTAGAAGGACTGCGTTCTGTTTTATATGACGAAGAAGCATTGGTAATATTGGTTGCGATCGAAAGCCTGATCCGCTTTATTCGCGATCACCGTCGCCCGCTTCATGAAGACATCTTCCCTACCCTCAGCCGTCGCTATCGGATTGCTCTGCCACAGTCGGAAGAATCAACTAAATCTGTGCCTGTGACAGTCTCTACCATGCCGCAGTTAGCAGCAGAATTAGAGGAAATGGCAGGTTTTGGTGTCGATGATCAAGAGATTGACAACCCTAATTTCCAATCATTGCAAGATGACTTGATACCAGAAGATTCCTTCCTTAGCTTAGGTGTGGTGTCTTGGGAAATGTTGGAACACCTGCGTAAGGGAGTCAGCTACCATCCGGCTGGTGAAATCAAACACGTGGGTGATGGTTTGCCGGTGATTTTAATTCAAACTTCTCGACCCAAGGCGAAGACTGTAATTGAAAGAATTGAAACAGCAGGTGGATTGAGAGCTATTTGCTTTAATCCAGGTGCCGATCCCTTCGATGGCGATCGCTACGACCTGGGTTTATTACAAACTCAAAATGGCGAATTGTTCCTATTCGGTGAATTTTTAGACGAAGATCCGATTCATGTAGAAGCTCGAAAGAAATGGAATCAACGGTGTAAAAATACTAAGGGCTACTGTGGCTTAATCATTGCCAAAGGATTAACGGGAGCTTCCCGTGGCAATCCTCAGTTACGAGATATGATGGCTTTGTTTGAAGCGCGATCGCTTTCACCAAAAGATTTAGGTATTGGCACTCTCCAACTGATGCCCCAACTTAAACTTTGAATAGTTGCACCAATTCCTGCAATCCTTAATCTCAAATTATGGGTATGAGAGATTAAGTCAATGTGTATTTGATTTACATGTTGAAACTGCACTTGGGAGGGGAAAAGGGAAAGGCTTTACCTTTTAAAATTTACCCCTCTTTTTTTACCTAGTGGTGTTGAGTGAAGTAAAAGTACTCAGGATTATCGCATTTGTAGATACTTTATCTCTTGGAAGTGGTCTTTTAACCAGAGTTATACCAAATTAAAAAATGTTTAGACGAATAACCCCATCCGCACGACGCGCATCCTCCCAAAGTAAGGGTAGGGTTGGGGAAGCGTATTATCTTTGTGTTGCATTCTTTTGTCAAATTGGTATTAGTAGTCCGTCAAAATGAATTTGACGGTTAGAGAGATGCGATAAATCGCCGTCTCTACAGGGAATTTATCCATATACACTTATAGCGGTTCCCACTCAGATGCGGTAAAAATTATATCGCAAGGTGTAGGGGCAACTCATGAATTGCCCCTACGGGTGTACCTCACGTGAACGAGAACCGCTATACCTATCGGAGCCAGATAACGAGGAAGGTGAAGGAGTTAGGTTTTTGATTATTGAAACGGTGTTTTAGGCGACCAATGGTTAGAAGTTAACTTTACCTAAATTTCATGAAGTACCTATATTTTCATCGTTTTCCAGTTATTTTACTGGAATGTTTTCAGTATAAATAACTACGGAGTCCTGAAAAAATATCTGCAAAGTTTGGTTTAATCAAACCTCGCTGACACTCTTAGATATCGGAATCTTTTTTTTTAGAAGTTTTGGAGTTTAGCATCTTGTTATATATCAATATCATTAAGCAAAGGTTCAAATGTATATCTTTTTCTTTGTAATTTTTTTATAAAGGATAAAAATGAGATTATTTAGTCTCTAAATGAAGATTATTTAAAGTGCGTAAATAATGGCTATAATAAACACACCAGCAAAAAAGATTGAAATATACAATTATTTTTATAGGTATACTTACCAAATACAAAATGCTTGTAAATCAATACTTTTTTGCCGATAATTTATCTCTTGGTTTAAATCTAAGAAGAAGGTTTATTGTCCAATTTTTAGCTAGATAATTGGCTAAAAATGATTTTTTTAACCTCTAGATAGATGAATACAAACAATGGAAAAAATCTCTGGGTTGAAGTCAAACTATATCGCTAGAGGGAAGATAAAAAATAGTTAAAATTTCATCGTATCTTTACGGGAAGTTTAGTGTAAAAGCATGAAACAAAACTAAAATATTATTATCGGCAACAGTCAAGTAACATCATATCTATTTACGGGCTAATTCATCTGTGTGAAATTACAGATAATGATGTAAAATTTTACCAATATTCTGGGCTATTGACACCCAGTAAACTGAGTCTTATCCTCTTTTTTCTGGTTACTATATTGGCACGTAAAAGCAATGAGCTTGATCGAGGTAAGCCAAAAATCATAACCGTTCAAATAGCTCTTAACTTATTGGGTGCAGTAATGGGTGCAGATGGGTGTTTGTTATGGAGCGATCGCTCATTTGCCTACTTCATAGGGGATTATTCACGATCTACAAATACCACTCTAACCTGCCTGTAAGGTAGCATTTCAGCATAATAATGATTCTGAAAGCTTTATTTTATGGTGTTGTAGCAGATGTTCTCTCTAAGTGGGTTTGGCGAACTTGCTTAAGAAATAAGGTCAAATGCTTTCAATGGAGAATAACTTTGGAAATCTTAATTGAGTCAACATTAGGTGTCTCAATTCATCTATCAAATTTTATTCTCAGGCTTTACTCATGCTGTTAGTAGGGTTATTATCTTCACAAGCAACAATGTGCTTTTTCTGCTGTCACAATCGTAACCAATAAAGTGTAGTTTTTTGATTTGTTTAGAAAATGATGAATTCTTTGACAAAACGAACATTTTTAATATTAATGATATGACTTGTTTCCTGAGACAAACTCTGATAATCTTATCGGTTCCCTCTTTACTTAGACTCTTTCGACAATCTAAAATATACAGCAGATAGCATGATAATGACAAATAAAAAATGGGCCGTTAAACGTATAACAGTCAATCTGGCAACACAAGAAGCGGAAAAACTGGAAAAATATTGCCAACAAACAGGTAGACCCGCAACCGACGTGATTCGTGAACTGATTAGAAGTTTGCCTGTCTCCGACGACAGCAAATAAGTAAAAAGATGCTTTAACTACTCATCCAGATAACTGCTTTGCCACCAAAAAATAGCTATGATACTTTTTTGAGTCTGCCGCTATGGACTAGAGTTTGTCTAGCTGATGCAGACGCGAGAAAAACGCGTCTGGTCATTTATTCGGGACTAAAAGAAGCAAACAAAAAGGTTTTAGTATCGACATTGCCATCCCTTAATATGCTGGTGAAGTTGATATTAAGTAGCAAATTCCGACACCAACCCAGTTACAATCTGTAAAGAAACTGAAAAGGAACGACGGAATGCGCGTTGCAATCGTAGGTGCGGGACTGGCTGGACTAGCAACCGCAGTAGATCTAGCTGATGCTGGTTGTGAAGTAGAGATTTTTGAGTCTCGTCCGTTTGTGGGTGGTAAAGTTGGCAGTTGGGTTGATGGAGATGGCAACCATCTAGAAATGGGGTTGCATGTATTTTTCGGGTGCTACTACCAACTTTTTGACTTGATGAAAAAAGTGGGGGTGTTAGAAAACTTACGCCTCAAAGAACATACCCACACTTTTATTAATAAAGGGGGGCGCACCGGTGCTTTGGATTTTCGCTTCCTCACAGGTGCGCCTTTCAATGGCTTAAAGGCATTTTTTACAACTTCTCAACTATCGTTGCAGGATAAACTGCAAAATGCGATCGCTTTGGGTACTAGTCCGATAGTTCGCGGATTGGTAGACTTTAATGGGGCGATGAAAACCATCCGCAATTTAGATAAAGTTAGCTTTGCCGACTGGTTCCGCAGTCACGGTGGGAGCAATGGCAGCATTAAGCGTATGTGGAACCCGATTGCCTATGCATTGGGATTTATTGATTGCGAAAATATGTCTGCCCGTTGTATGTTAACCATATTTCAGCTATTTGCAGTTAGAACTGAAGCTTCAGTTTTGCGAATGCTAGAAGGTTCTCCATCTGAATATTTACACAAGCCCATTCTGGAATATCTGGAAGCTAGAGGCACCAAAATTTACACGCGCCGACAAGTTCGGGAAATTCAGTTTACAGAGTCAGACGAACAAACCCGCGTCACTAGTATAGTAGTTGCCCAAGGTGATGCCGTAGAAAATATCACCGCTGATGCTTACGTTTTTGCCTGTGATGTTCCAGGAATTCAACGCATCCTACCCCACGAGTGGCGTAAGTGGTCTGAATTTGACAATATTTACAAACTGGATGCAGTGCCAGTGGCTACAGTGCAGTTACGCTTCGATGGTTGGGTAACAGAACTGAACAATGGAGAGGAACGTAAACAGCTAAATCATGCGGCTGGAATTGATAATTTACTTTACACAGCCGATGCTGACTTTTCTTGTTTTGCCGATTTGGCGTTGACTAGCCCTGCTGATTATTATCGCCCAGGACAGGGGTCTTTGTTACAACTAGTGCTGACACCGGGAGATCCGTTTATTGCACAAAGTAATGAAGCGATCGCACAGCATGTCCTCAAGCAAGTTCATGAACTGTTTCCCTCGTCGCGGGAACTAAATATGACTTGGTACAGCGTGGTAAAACTTGCCCAGTCTCTCTACCGAGAAGCGCCAGGGATGGATGCGTACCGTCCCAACCAAAAAACACCAGTGGATAATTTCTTCCTTGCAGGGAGTTATACTCAGCAAGACTACATCGACAGCATGGAAGGAGCCACTATTTCTGGACGGCGTGCGGCCAAGGTGATTTTGGAGAGTTTGAAGAATTGATATAGACACGGAGTGGCTTGCCACAGGTTACCGCGTTCGCGTTCGCGGCCCGTACTCCTGCAAAAAATCAAGCTACGCAAAGCGTCTCGTACAGAAGGAAAAAGAGATCATGTCAGATTGGTTAGAGCATACTGTGCAGGTAGAAGTAGAAGTTCCTATAGATTTAGTATGGAGCCTCTGGTCTGATTTAGAGCAAATGCCTCGGTGGATGAAATGGATTGATTCGGTGAAAATTCCGCCAGATAATCCAGATATATCTCTTTGGAAATTAAAAACTGGCAGTCTAGAATTTAATTGGCAATCCCGAATTCTTAAAGTTATTCCCAATCAAATTATCCAATGGGAATCGATTGATGGTTTGCCCAATCAAGGAGCAATTCGTTTTTACGATCGCCACAATAGTAGCATTGTTAAAATGACAATTTCCTACGCCATCCCCGGCATTATTGGCAAAATTATGGATAACTTATTTTTGGGACGGATAGTTGAATCGACGATTCAAGCTGATTTGGAAAGGTTTAAAGAATATGCGCTGAATGTTAAAGCTAATTGATACAGGATTGATATTAATACTTGTCGGTTAGGGGGAAAAGGGGAATGGGAAAGGGGAAAGAAAAAACTTTTAACCCAAACCCAGTAACCTTTTCCCCAAACTAAATTCCAGTTTACAATTCAAAATTCCAGCAGTATTGGGATTGATGTTAGGCTACTTGCTGTGGCTGAGATTTCACTAATTCTCCAGGAGAAAATACTCCATTCTCTGTAATGATTGCTGTAATCAACTCAGCCGGAGTGACATCAAAAGCTGGGTTGTAAAAATCTACACCCGCAGGTGTGAGAATGGTATCACCAACTTGATAGATTTCGGTTGGTTCACGTTCTTCAATAGGAATTTTGCTACCATCGGCTAATTCAAAATCAACGGTGGAAAGGGGTGCAGCCACAAAGAAGGGTATATTATGTGCTTTAGCTGCGATCGCTACACTATATGTACCAATTTTATTGGCAGTGTCACCATTAGCGGCAATTCGATCAGCACCCACAACTACAGCATGAATCAAACCTTGTTTCATGCAATGGGCTGCCATATTATCAGTAATTAATGTCACAGGAATACCTTCTTGGACACATTCCCAAGTGGTGAGTTTTGCGCCTTGTAAGCGGGGACGGGTTTCATCGGCAAATAAACGCTCCAAACGTCCTTCCCTCCAAGCAGAACGCACAACACCCAAGGCTGTACCATAACCAGCAGTAGCTAGTGCCCCAGCATTGCAGTGAGTAAGCAGCGTCAGCTTTTCTGGGGTAGTGGGCAAGACTGTCAAACCATTGTCACCAATTGCTTGACAGGTTTGCAAATCTTCAGCGTTAATAGCTTGGGCTGTTTGGAACAGGGTTTGCTTGATGTCTTCTACTGTTTCCAGAGTTTCGTAGGCGGCTTTCATCATCCGGCTAATTGCCCAAAATAAATTTACCGCTGTTGGACGAGTAGAACGCAACAACTGGGCTACTTTATCTAAGTTTTGCAGAAATTCGTGGCGATCGCTTGTTTCAATTTCCCTTGCACCAAGATACATACCATATGCAGCAGCCACACCAATTGCAGGCGCACCCCGTACAATCATCGTTTTAATCGCCCGCGCCATATCTTCACTGCGGTGAATTTCCACAAATGTATATTCGTTGGGTAAGCGAGTTTGGTCAATTAGTGACACTGAGTTGTTGTGCCAAATAACGGGATAAACCTGGTTTGGGGAAGGTGTCATAGAAAAAAATAGTTAGTAGATGGGCATCAAATACTTAACTGGCGCAACAGATTTGCCAGAAGTATCATAGCTTTACTTAAGTATTTAATAAAAAAAATTTGTTATGTATTTTTTTACTCTAATATTGCTCCTAAATGTAGCTTGCTTCTCGTTCGCGTAGCGTATCCGACGCGAAAAGTGTACCCCATTGAATACCTTAACTGGCAGGGAAAATTTTTCACAAAGAGCTAAAACTTGCCTATGCCGTAATTGATGGTGATCAAACCAAAGGAGAAAGAGGAAACTACACGATACAACTTGTTAGATTTAACTCCAGTTGCTCTATTTAAATTTTTGTTACATAATGATAAGCTTTTCTGTTTACTTACTAGTAATGTAGCGATTTATTTCCTAATTATTTTCTGGCGATCGGTATAATTTCTCTTCATTGACGCTGCGATCGCCTTAATAAAATATTCTTATACTGAAAATTTAATCATTTTACTGCTTAACTGTCTTAACTGTCCTTGCATTCTCATTAAGAAAGTGAGAGGATGTCGATGTTAATTTCAAGCAATTTTTTGCTAAAGCATTTATTTATCAAACTAGACATGTATTGATATATGAAATGCCTTTGGTTTGGCTCTATACCAAACCTATATTTTAATAAAAAGTTGATTTAATTCCTCAAAGGAAAGGCTTTGAAATAGAAGTATGAAACGTCTTGTTATTTGCTGTGATGGAACTTGGCAACAGTTAACGAGTCTTTATCCAAGCAATGTAGTTAAGTTAGCTCAATCGGTGAAATCAATCGCTAGTGACGGGGTTGCACAGATCGTATTTTATGACGAAGGCGTTGGAACCGAGGGTCAAAAAGTTTTAGGGGGAGCTACCGGACTAGGAATCGATAGAAATATAGAAGATGGCTACCGATTTCTTAGTCTCAATTATGTTCCTGGTGACGAAATCTATCTGTTCGGCTTCAGTCGCGGTGCTTACACAGTTAGGAGCCTAGCAGGTATGATTTATTGCTCCGGTCTTCTAAACCGCCCCCATATCACCAAAGCACATGATGCTTATGAGCTTTACCGTAAACGAGGTATTAAACCCAAAGATAAGGAAGCTGTGGAATACCGTCAAACTTATGGCGATCGCGTCCCGATCACCTTGCTCGGTTGCTTTGATACCGTTGGCGCCCTTGGTATTCCTGGACTACCCGCCTTTAGCAAATTGAGCGAGCAACTGAATAAGCGGTACAGATTCCATGACACTACTTTAAACAAATGTATTCAGAATGCATTGCACGCGGTGGCGATCGATGAAATCCGCGAAATCTTTGATGTCACCCCCATGAAAAAGCATCCTGAGGCTGAAAACCAGCGAGTAATTCAAAAGTGGTTTCCAGGTGTACATGGTTGCGTTGGCGGTGGAACCGAAGAACACAGTGGATTATCAGATGCTGCCCTACAGTGGATGATTGATTCCATCGGTGTACTAGGATTAGGGCTTGACTTCGATACAAGTGTGATTCCAACAGGCATTAATCCCAATTATGAATGTGACTTTAAGAACAATGTTGGATTCTTTAAGTTGGCAGGAATCAAGTTTCGTGATGTCAGCGATGTTATTGAAGACCTTCATGAAAGTGCGATCTACCGTTTGAAAAGTCGCAAGGACTATCGACCCAAGAATCTACAAAAGATTATTTCCAAACTGAAATAGCCTGGGCAAATTTGGTTAATTGAAGTAGAGAACATTCGGGTGCATTGAATACAAAATTGCCAAAAAGAAGGTAAAAATAATTATGACTGGAAAAAGAGATACATCCAAAGATGGGTTAGGTAACAAACTTCAAACATTAGTTTTAACAAACTTTAAACCGATTTGGAAACTTCTGCAAAGTAACAAATCTATTGCACGGAAAGTTAATAAAACTTTGCTTAATAGTCTCATCTATAAAATTCCGACTCGTCCTAATCCCTACAGTATGATGACTCTAGATGAGCATATTCCTGATACTAAAATTCCTAAGAAAACTGATACTTATACTTCCTGGGAATCACTCAACGATCGCACTTATACAGGACGACATCTACCACCCAATCCTAAGTTAAACGCTCCGGGTAATCTACCCAAAGTTGAAGACCTGGCTATTTTATTTCGTAAAAGAGATGGTAAAACCATTTATTCTGCCAAATCAACCATGCTGTTTCCCTATTGGGTACAGTGGTTTACAGATAGCTTTCTTCGCCTTGATCACTACAATAAACTAAAAAATACTTCCAACCATGAAATTGATTTGTGTAATGTTTATGGTTTAACCAGAAAACAAACACATCTTTTAAGAACCTTTGAAGGAGGTAAATTAAAGACTCAGAAACTCAAACGCCAAGATGGTGTAGAAGAAGAATATCCATTATTTTATTATGCTGATGCAGCACAAGATAAAGTTAAGCCTGAATTTGACGGACTTTATCAACCACTTAATGATGAAAAAAGACAGCCCGTAGATAAAAAACAATATATGTTTGCGATGGGAGTAGAACGAGCCAATGTACAAATTGGCTATGTAATGCTCAATACTCTATGTCTTCGGGAACATAATCGTCTTTGTGATGAATTAGCAAGCAATTATCCCGATTGGGATGATGAACGCCTATTTCAAACATCAAGAAATATTCTCATGGCGATTATTCTAAAAATCATTATGGAGGAGTACATTAACCACATAACTCCTTATCACTTTAAGTTGTTTGCTGATCCTGAAGCTTTTACAAAGGAAAGCTGGCATCGTCCCAATTATATGGCAATTGAGTTTGACTTTGTTTATCGCTGGCATAGTGCGATTCCAGAAACATTTACCTATAACGGTAAACCTACCCATATTGCTACATCTCTTTGGAACAATAAAATGTTTATTGACCAAGGTTTAGGGGCATTGATGGAAGAAACTTGTTCTCAAGCAGGTACAAAAATTGGTTTATTTAACACCCCTGATATATTGGTTGAGTTAACTGAATTACCCTCAATAAAACTGGGACGAAAGCTGCAATTAGCAAGCTACAATGATTATCGGGAAATGTGCGGTTTCCCCAGAGTCACGACCTTTGAACAAGTTACTGGCGATGAATTTGCTCAACAGAAACTCAAAGAATTATATGGTCATGTTGATAATATTGAGTTCTTTGTAGGGCTTTACGCCGAGGATGGGCGAAAAAATTCAACTATCCCTCCACTAGTAGCACGCTTAATTGGGATTGATGCCTTTTCTCAGGCGCTAACTAATCCTTTACTATCACCCAATATCTTCAATAAAGAGACTTTTTCTCCTGTAGGTTGGGAAATTCTTCAAAATACCAACACTGTCTCCGATTTAGTTAATCGCAACGTTCCTTCATCAGATAGAAAGTACAAAGTTAGTTTTGACCTTTAAGAGATTTTAATATCGTATTTTGTAGGGTAAGTTATAGCAAATTTTAACGTACCCTACGAATAGCGATGCCTAGGTTGGGCTGCGCCTACGCAGCTTCAAATAACCTCAATTGATTATTTAGTTCTACCTTTAGAAAAATGAAGCTATTTACCGAATATCCAGAAAAAGACGAAGCCAAATATTGCGCTCTCATGAGTGAGCTAGTCAAAAAGAATATGGAAAATCTTTACGGAGGTAAGAAGAAAAAAACTGCAAAGAGAGATACTCACGCTAAAACCCATGCTGCTGTTCAAGGAACTTTAGAAATCTTTGATTTTGATGAAGCAGCAATTAAGCAGGACTTAAGCAAATGCACCTCATTAACTGAAGCTCAATTTAGAGCTATTTCCCTAAAACAAGGTTTATTTGCCAAACCGAAACAATATCCGGTTTGGCTACGATTTGCAAGTGGTGCGTTTTCAGTAAAGAATGATTATGAAGGAGATACGCGCTCCATGTCCGTAAAAGTGATGGACGTAGAAGGAGAACGACTACCGCAAAGTCACGAGTTAAAAACCCAAGATATTATTGTCCACAATACCGAACTCTTTTTTGTTAGAAACATCAAAGACTTCTACAGCTTTTTTTTAGCGGTTTATCGAGCAGGGCTGTTTCCGCTTTTTAAGCTGTTGGTGCTTTTATGGCTAAAGTTGCATCCCTACGAATCTACTCTTTTACAAACCAGTTTCAAACGGTTTCCCAAGAGTTTGCTCACAGAACGTTATTGGAGTGCTTCAGCGTATTCTTTGGGACTCAAATCTGATTTTGACCCATCCCAACCAGGTCGAATTCCCGTGGAATATCCGGTTGTGATTAAATATGCATTTACTCCAGTTTCCAGTCAACCACCTCATCAACAACTTCTTCTCGAATCTAGACCAGAAAGTGAGCTTCAGCGTGCCAAAGCGTCAGGTTCAGAGGACAACTACTACCGAGAGGATATCATTCAAGCTTTAGCAAAGCCTGATGCTGAATATAGTTGGGACTTTCAAATCCAATTTCAAACTAGCCCAGAAATGTCCATTGATGATAGCACCATTGTTTGGAATGAAGAGGAATCACCCTTCATTACAGTTGGTCGCCTAACAGTTAAGCATCAGAAGGTTAATTCTGCCAAAGAAGATGACTTTGGAGAAAATCTCAGTTTTTCTCCTGGGAATGGTCTAGCAGTCCATCGTCCTGTCGGTGCGATCAATCGGTTACGCAACATTGTTTATCCTATCGTTGCTAATGACCGTCATCAAAAACGAGGAGTCAAATACCAGGAACCAACTGTTTGATTTTTCGCAATAATTATTAACTATAAATAGGTGAAAAAATGACCCAAAAAATCATTTACGGAACAGTTTCTGAAGACGGAACAAAACAAAGTGGACAAGGGTTTGAAGTTCAATCAACGGATACAGGAACTTATATAATTACTTTCCTAGAACCTTTTATTGAACCTCCCAGCATAGTAGCTACTTTGAAGGATTGGGGTGCTGATAATCAAATCATTGTTAAAGATATAACCCCAAGCAAGGCTCAAGTTAATATCTGGGATTTGGGAATTAAGCAACAATCAGGTGCAGGTTCTCCAGAACTGGCAGTTACGAAAGAAAAGTCTGCTTTTAATTTTATTGCGATTGGTGAAGGTAGTTAAGTAAGAAAGTTTTCCTAAATTTGATGCGATCGCCCACACCTGAGTCACAAGTGTGGGCGATTCATTCTACAAAGGATTAACTAAACCACAGCAGATACTTGCTGCTTAAAGAAAGCTTCCAAGACTCTCTCTGCTATTTGATGACTTGTTAGACCTAGTTCTGTTTTAGATTCATTGGGTTCAGCATGATCTACTAACACATCTGGGACACCGAATCGCTTCACAGGAACTAGAATCTCTGCATCCATTAAAGCTTCTGCGATCGCACTACCAAAGCCACCCATCACACAGCCTTCCTCTAAGGTGACAACCCGGCCGATTTTCTTCGCTAAAGGCAAAATCAACTCGGTATCCAGAGGCTTCACAAAACGGGCATTAATTACAGTTGCTTCAATGCCGTGTTCGCTGAGAATTTCAGCAGCTTGCATTCCTGGATACACCATTGTGCCATAAGCAACAATTAACACGTCATCGCCTGTACGCAGGATCTCACCTTTGCCGATTTCCAAAGGTTCCCAACCTTCTTCCATCAACGGGACGCCGTAGCCATTACCACGCGGATAGCGCATGGCGATGGGGCCACTGGTATGATTAACACCAGTTACTACCATGCGTTGCAGTTCTGCTTCGTCTTTGGGTGCCATGATTGCTATGTTGGGAATGCAACGCAGATAGGCAATGTCATACATACCTTGGTGGGTGGGGCCATCAGATCCGACAATTCCTGCCCGATCCAAGCAGAAGAACACTGGCAGGTTTTGGATGCAGACATCATGAATTATCTGGTCGTAAGCACGTTGCAGGAAGGTGGAATAAATAGCCGCAACGGGGCGCATTCCTTCGGTTGCAAGTCCTGCTGCTAGGGTGATTGCATGTTGTTCAGCAATGCCGACATCAACATATTGATTGGGCAATTTTGCCTGAAGTTTATCTAAGCCTGTCCCCGTTGCCATCGCCGCAGTAATGCCGACGATTTTTGGGTTTTGTTCGGCAAGTTTCACCAGAGTGTGAGAAAAAACTTTGGCATAAGCCGGGGGTTTGGGTTTACTGGAAGGAATAGCTTTACCAGTTGCTACGTTGAAGGGGCTTTGGGCGTGGTAGCCAACTTGATCTAGTTCGGCAATTTCATAGCCTTTGCCCTTGATTGTTGCTACATGTACCAAAACTGGGCCTTGTATCTGATGTGCCTGTTGGAAGGTGGCAATCAATTCTTCAAGATTATGACCATCCACTGGCCCAATATAGGTAAAGCCGAGTTCTTCAAAAACTGCACCTACCTTGGGAACAGCCAAGCGTTTCATACTTTCTTTGATGCGTCCGAGTTCAGGAGACAAAGATTCACCCACGAAGGGAATTTGCTTAAATTGTTCCTCAAGATTATCTTTAATAAATTGCACCGGTTGGCTGAGACGCATTTTGTTCAGATAGCGGGGAATTGCGCCAACGTTGCGAGATATAGACATGTCGTTGTCGTTGAGAACAACCAACAAGTTAGTTTTCGGCATGTGTCCAGCATGGTTGATGGCCTCTAAAGCCATACCCCCAGTCAGCGCCCCATCGCCAATAACAGCAACAGCTTTAAATTTTTCGCCTTTCAAGTCTCGCGCCAAAGCCATGCCCAATGCCGCTGAAATACTTGTAGAAGCGTGTCCAGCCCCAAAGTGATCAAACTTGTTCTCACCACGTTTGAGATAACCCGCAACTCCGTCTTTTTGTCTGAGGGTGTGGAAGCTATCGTAACGTCCTGTAAGCAGTTTATGGGGATAAGCCTGGTGTCCTACATCCCAAATCACTTTATCTCGATCTAAGTCCAGTGTCTGGTAAAGTCCTAGTGTTAATTCGACAACACCCAACCCTGGCCCCAAGTGTCCACCATTAACCGCTACTGTTTGGAGATGCTTATCTCGAATCTGACGGGCAATCTGTTGCAGTTGGCGAACAGATAAACCGTGCAACTGATTAGGATGGGTGATTTCGCTCAGATGCATATTATAGGGTTTTCCTCTCTAACTTCTAGTCTCGGTATTTTGATTTTCCCACGGTCGGGTTGTCCACAGAATCAAACTCTTACATTGTTACTAAGTTGTTGTGGAAAGTATAATTTCGTAATTGATAATGGCGAAAAATTTGTTAACCATTAACAATTCGTCAAATGATGTTGCAATCAGTTAAGGTTATAACACGTTTGTCAATAAGTAATGCTACTTAAAAACAGTCTTTAATCCGTATAGAAAAACAAGTTTTTCAGGAGTAATTTGCGGAAATTTCCTAATCATGTTCTTCGATTTTACCTTTTAAGGTTAGTAAAAAAGAAAGTTAAATATTTTATTTCTAACTATATATCTAGCATATTTACTGGTAAATATTTAACAATTGTTTATTCTGCTATTTGGTAACATCAGATAATTTTATCAGCGATCGCTAGTTCATACGGACACAATGAATATGTATGTAAAAATACTCACTTATTTTATCTAACTTCAGTATTTATTTAGTAAATTAATTTTCTTATGTTTCGTTAAGAGTCTCTGACTGAAAATGAGGTTTTAATCACAATCCCCTCTATTGGTGTTATTTACGTAACCTTAGACTTTCCTAAATAACAAAATTTCCGACTTCTTTAAGAAATCGGAAATCTGAGGTTTTCGATTTTCACAAATCCAATAGGATTGCTATATCTATTATCTATTGACCAAAAGCATCCTTGATGCTGTCAACAGTACGTTCAACAACATTCTTGGTGTCGTCTACTGCTTTTTTAGTCCGAGCGGCATCTTCGTCTGCTCTTTTCTGAATTGTAGCCGCATCTTTCTTGGCTTTGCGTTCAGCAAAACTACCATTGTCTGTTGCTTGGTCAACTTTATTGGCGTTGCTCTTAGCAGCTTGCTTAACTTTATCTGCCGTATCTTCGATGAAATTTTTGGTTCGTCCAGCATCTTTACTGGCTTTTTCTTGAGCGCGATCGCCTGCGTCTGACGATGCAATCAAGGTTGCAGCGGGATCAGCCATTGCTGAAGTGTTCGAGAAAAATGCACCTTGCCAAACGAAAGCGATCGCTAACATACAAAACAGTGTTGTGGCCATCCAGCGTTTTACGGTGGAAAGCTGTTTTGCAACATAATTTGATTTCATACAATACAATCTCATGTGATTTAGTATACTATTTTTACTTCATTTAGCTTATTAGCCATATCGATCCCTAGATAGAGGTTCTGGCGTCATTAGTTATTATATGAATTCACTATTTTGATAGATTGAATTTTAAGCTTGGAAGATTTTTGACAAGTATTGGCGGATGGAATTCGCTACTACAAAAGCAAAGTCCACCAGCATGGACTAATGCAAAATCAAGAATTTCAAACCCATGCAGGTGTATTTTGCCTATGTAGCAGCGACTTTTCGGCTGCCTGCTGAAGCATCATGCTGGCATCAATTGCTGGATGCGCTGTGGCTCCTCTCCTAGCCAATCTGGATTTTGGGCAGTGCTGTCGAAAATTGATGAGGTTTTGAAAGGTTCAAACTCGCCACTTAATGCTGCTTCTGCTGTTTTTGCTAAGAGCGATCGCACTTGCTCGTCGTTCATTGGCTGGAACGTCCGCACTGCTGCAAAGGCTTGCTCTAGAATCTCCATACTGTCAATTCCAGTAATCACAACCGATGTGGGCAGATTCAAAGCATAGTGTAAACACTCAATTGGCGTTACAGTGTTTGATTTCAAAAGAATACCGTTTGCCAAGCTTTTCATCCCCAGAACACCAATGTTTTGTTTAACCAGTTCTGGTAGAACTAGTTTTGCAAAGCTCCGGTAGTGAGCATCCATCACATTGAGCGGCATCTGCACTGTATCAAATTTAAAGCCGTAAGTAGCTGCAACTTCCAGTGTATGCAGATGAATATGGGGATCTTTGTGCCCAGTAAAGCCTATATATCGGAGTTTGCCAGCTTCTCGCGCTTCAATTAAAGCAGCATTCGCCCCTTCTTTGTCAAAAATTCGATGGGGATCTTCGTATCGAATGATTTCATGGTGCTGCACCAGATCGATATAATCAACTTGCAGACGTTGAAGTGATTCGTCTAGCTGTCTTGCTGCTTCTTGCTTAGAGCGACCGTCGATTTTTGTCATTAGGAAGGCTTTGTCTCGGTAGCGATCGCGCAGCGCTTTTCCCATGCGAATCTCACTGACTCCACCGTTGTAATCCCAACTGTTATCCATAAAGTTGATGCCACGATCAATGGCTGTTCTAACAATGCGGATAGCCAATTGTTCATCTATGTGCTTCAAGCCGATGTGCCAACCACCCAATCCAATAGCAGAAACTTTTTCTCCCGTATTGCCGAGAACTCGGTATGGCATTTCTGAATTTGGCATACTTCCTGACATGTATTCTCCTTCTCTGTCAGCTATTACTTAAGTACATATAGCTGTGCTAATTGAAACACAAGGAAAAGTTAACAATATCTTGCTGAAGAGACACTTTTCGATCCAATCAGGAAAATACTCAGGAAGCCAAAATACCGATGGCAATTTAGGATTTGTGAGGTAAAGAATTGAGATTATTGTAGAGACGGCGATTCATCGCGTCTCTTGCCTGTGATTCATCGCGTCTCTTGCCTGTGATTCATCGCGTCTCTTGCCTGTGATTCATTGCGTCTCTTGCCTTAACCGAACAGTATTGAGGGCACAGCATTACTGTGCCCATACAACATATTTGGTTCAAATAAATGAAAATTGTTGTAAAACATCAACCAACAATTATTTGCCACTATAGAAAAAGGCAATTTCTTTCTCTTTTAGAGGTGCGAAACCAGCATCTACAAGTAGTTGGTCGAGTTCTGCTTGGGGAATATGTTTTGCGCCAATTCGCACAATGCGCGATCGCATAGTATTAGATACACCACTACGCTGTCTATTGCCTTCTAGCGCCATGACTTTACCATAAAGTTCTAGCTTGGCAGGCGGAATGGGAGAACCATCAAAATCAATTCCCTGTGCGATCGCTTCATCAATAGCATCGGCACCTGTAGTGGTTTGATTCCCTGGGTTAGTTTCGGTAGGCATGGTGATTTTCTTCTCTTCGCTATGGATAAATTTTACCAGCCTTGCTGACACCAAAGCTGTCTACTCCTCTCTGCCTCTCCTGATAAACCGTGGTTCATTACTGTTTTAACGTGGCGATCGCCACTCGCCACGTACTAGGCTTGATATGATTCCGACTTACTGAACTATGCTTTAGTGAGAATTCTTTGGACAATTTGCACTCCAGTCACAGCCTGCCAAGCAAAAAGTCCCAAAAGCGTGAAATTTATTAAAATATGAGTTGCACGCGCCCAATTTGCTCCTTTTTGCATATAAGGAGACAAAGCAGCAGAAAATGCAATTAAACCTGTCATACCTAATCCTGCTAACAGGTGAGGCTGCACAAATAACTTACCGTTATTGATGTAAGTGACAGCCATCCCGCCGATCGCACCTGCCACCATCAAAGCTAGGAGTATAGACCCGATTTGGTAGTGTCTGACGTTATATCTACCTTTAATCAGTTCTTTCTTTTCTTCCCCCTGAGCATTTCTGGTACGCTGTAATTGCAGCCCCAAATAGGCGGCATAAATTGAGAGTACTAATAGCGCCCACATCAGCACCGGATGGAAGAAGTTCAGCCAATATTTTACCGATGCAGAAAGTTCCAGATTCATGGTGTTCTCGCCTAATTATTAAATCTTCATAAAAATTAGCATAACTCTATTTTCTGTGCTTAAAGTTGCACAAATAAAAAGAGACTAAGAGGTGAGGAGAGAAGACAAGAGTGAAGCCTCCCTTAGCCTTAATTTGCATCCAGTCAATAGATAGAATGCTTGCCAGGACTGCATTTCTTAATTTTTAATTTTTAATTTTTAATTTTTAATTGCATAACCCTCTTGCCAAAGTGGATAAACAATCTCAGACTAAATTTTGAGGGTAGACGAACAAAATCCCCTGTATGGGATCTCATCCATGACTGAAAATAACGATACTTTGCTGTTAAAAGCTGCTAAAAGCGGCGATATTAAAGGGTTGCGTGGGCTACTGACTGCTGGTGCAAGGGTTGACGCGTGCGATCGCCAAGGTACGACGGCGTTAATGTTTGCTGCCAATTTAGGCTACACAGAAATTGTGCGATCGCTGCTAGATGCTGGGGCAAATATCGACTTGCCCAGAAAACTCTATGGTTTGACAGCTTTGATGTTGGCGGCTAGTGCTAAACAGCTTGACATTGTGCAGCTTTTACTATCTAGAGGTGCTGATGTCAATGCGACAAATGAAGATGGCAGCACAGCTTTAATGGCAGCAGTCCTCAAAGGTTATCTAGATGTAGTGCGAGTTTTATTGGCTGCTGGTGCAAAGGTAAATATCGCAGATCAAGATAATGATACTGCATTGAAAATCGCCGTTAAGCAGGGAAAAATAGAAGTTTTAGAAGCAATTCTCCAAACTGGTGTTGATGTCAACACCCAAGATGAGGAGGGTGAGACACTCTTAATGCTAGCGGCAGATTTAGGACATCTGGAAATTGTGGAAGCACTGCTAGCAGCGGGGGCTGATGTGAATGTGAAAAATCCTGATGGTGGAAGTGCCCTATCGGCCGCCGCCGCCGCTGGACACAGTGCGATCGCAGCAGCTTTACTGGATCGAGGTGCCGAAATTAATCTCCAAGACCAAGATGGTGAAACTGCCCTACATCTTGCTGTTGTGGAAGGCTACATTGATGTCGTGCAAGTCTTACTTAACAGGAATGCAAATGTCCAAATTAGGAACCACCTGGGTGATACACCACTGCTTGTAGCAGCATTGCAAGGACATAGCCAAATTGTCCAGGCATTGCTGCATTCTGGCGGAGATATTAATGGGAAAAATCTTGGTGAATTACCTTTGACATTGGCTGCATCACAAGGACACACCCAAACAGTGAAAGTGTTACTAGAGTATGGTGCTGATGCCAATACTGTGGGGGACGATGGCAAAACTGCTTTGATCAAGGCAACCGAACGCAAACACACAGAGATTATACATTTGCTGCTGGCAAAGGGAGCAGATGTGAATTTTCAAGACTCAGCGAGAGCAACATCATTAATGTGGGCTGCCTCAGCAGGTTATGGCGAAATTGTGCAGTTATTACTCCAAGCTGGGGCAGATATGAATTTGAAAAACCGGGGTGGTTATACTGCTTTAATGATTGCAGAATTTAATGGTTATAAGAATGTAGTGCGGAGTCTGCAAAAAGCTGGGGCACAAGAATAGCGATCTGAATTCTTCATCTAAAATATTTTCAGAAATATCTTGACAAATCATTAAATGAAGGTTATTTACTTAAATACCAAGGAAGTTTAAAACAACCAAGTCTAGACCTAAGAAACAAAGAAAGCAAAACTCCGTCGTAGCTGTTGTGAACTTGCTACGGCGGAGAAAAGAAAAATTAAAACGCCAAGAGGGAGCAGGCTAAATGCTTGCGTCACAAGGATAGAAAGAAAGCAAAAATGAAGAAGTAAATTTACCTTTTACTTTTTACCCTGTACCTTTTACCTTTTACCTGCTCTCCCCCTTGGCGTTTCCTACTGTGCTAGATGTGCAAAATATATAGTTTTTGCTTGAACAGAAAAGTATTCTAACGATCATTTTTTGTGTATTATCCAAAAGGCTGAATACAAACAATTGCCAAAAAAGGTTGATATGCAACAATTTGGGCAATAGTTACGGAAAATCAAAGAAAAATAAATAAAAAATTTCAGGAGGCAGGAGGATGAAGGCAGGAGGCAGGAGGTAACCCACCCTTACTCATAGTGGGATTGAAGCAAGGACGTTTTATACCTCGCTGCAAGCAGTCTCGGTATAATTATCGCTTTAAACTGGGCTTTAGACCCAGAACTAAAGTTTTAATTGATACTTCTTACCTCCTGCCCTCTGCCTCCTGCCTTCTGCCTTTCTTCGGTAAGGATTCAGGTCTAAGCTAGAGAAATTAAAGATGGTGTCTGCACAGTAGAGTCATCGGTGAGAGATTAGAATGATTGCACATTTGTCAAGAGGGTGCGGAAAAAGGGGATAAACTCAGCTTGGAGACTGCTTTTCGCAGGGCTTTGACAACTCCTAAATCTTGATTCTCTTTTGCAGCAAAGTATTTAATGGGGTCATCGGCATTACCTTTATCGTATAAAATGAACTTCTTGGTTAATAATTTGTTGTAAAAAGTGGAAATGATAAAAACCTCTGTCAAGTAAAATCAGAGCGCTTTTTTATTTACTTGTAACCAAATTTCTAAACTAGCAAGCAACCACAACTTCACACCATAACGACTCCAAGTATCTCCTTGATAGTTTAACCAATTGCGAATTGGTAACTGGTTCAAATAAGGAGTGATAGCTGCATTCCGATTGAGCAATAAATCTCTGGCTTCTTGTTGCCAATATTTCCGAAATCCTAACTGCACTGGCACCATCATTCCACTTTTGGGACGATGAATAATTGTGCCTGGTAAAATATCTATGATCGCTTGTTTTAAAACCGCTTTCTCTTCCACTCCAGAAAGCTTATACTCTGGAGGGATTTCCATGCTTAAGTCTACTACTCGTTGGTCAAACAAGGGAGAACGACCTTGCAAAAGGGCTGCTTGAGTCAAGTTACTTACTTTCGTCAGAATTTGGTCAGCGCCTTTAAATTTGATGTTCATCGCCATCAAACGATTCAGATAGCTAGCTTGGGAATTTAAATCTTTTTCAAAAACCCAAGGTGCGGTTTGCACTGCTTGCCAAACTTCTGGTTTTAAAAGTTGCGGTAAATCAACAGCGCACTTTTGAAAGGAAATTAAATAAGCTTGTAATGCATCCTGATTGGTGACAGAGCCATATAAACTATTAATTAACATTGGCTGATTTTTTGGCCCACCAAAACAGGGGTCGCCACCTTCACCATTTAAAACTACTTCTACGCTTTCTCTCGCCAATCTTCCCAGTAAAAGGTTGGGAACAGTCAGCGGGTCGCCAATGGGGTCATCTAAATAGGCCATTGTTTCCGGTAGACATTCCCACATATCCTTAAAAGTAATTTCCAAAATGTGGTGCTGCGTCTGACAATGGGATGCAACGAGACTGGAAAATTCTAATTCATTGGGACATTCAGAACCAAAATGAATCGAGAAGGTGTGGACTGGTGCTTTGTGGAATTTTGACACTAAAGCAGTAATACCGCTAGAGTCCAAACCACCAGAAAGAAAAACGCCGACGGGTTCATTTGCTGGTGGTAAATATTCTTGAACAACTTGGTTTAGCAATTCTCGCAAGCGATCGCCATGCCATACTAAGGGTTGATCTATTGCTGTAATCTGTTCTTGAAGCTGCCAATAAGCTTGAACTTTGTAGTCGGGAAGTTCTAAAACGGTTCCAGGTCGCAATTCCCGCACCTCTTCCCAAAGGGTTCGTTCTCCTGGAATAAATGCACAACAAAGATAATCTCGTAACGCCACCAAATCTAAATCAGATGAACGATGGGGTGATAAAGTTCTTAGTTGAGGCGCAATCCAACGAACTGAACCAGTGGTAGTGTAATAGAGGGTACGAACACCGATGCGATCGCGAACCAACCTCAAAACCTGTTTTTCTCTATCCCAAATCACTAGGGCAAACATCCCCACAAGTTGCCTAAGACTTTCATTACCCCATCGTTCCCAAAGATTGGCCACCAGTTGCAGAGAACTTCCTTGAAAGCTATCCGGTTCAATTCCCAACTTTTGTAGCAACTGCACTTGGTTAGTTAACCAAACATCACCAACAACAACAAATCTTCCTCCAGAACTGATTGCTAATTTTTCCGTCAGAAATCCAGAAAGCGTGCGTGGTAAAATTACAGAAATTTTGTCATCTCGCCAAGCTATATTTTCATAATTTTCATCAACTGTTCCCCACGCTACGCGCCAGGTTGGGTCAGTCTTGATGAATTCGATTTTAGGAGATTTACGGTGTTTAAACGCATCAAATAGCATGGGAAATTTTCAACGCATAATCAGTAATTTTAAGGTATTGCACAAACCTCTTTCCTGAAAATAGCTGTAATTGCAGTATGAATCACTCTCATACTTTTTCCAACTTTTCCAATATGGAAGCAGATTCTATCCCTAAAACGATCGCACAAGCAAGTCAGCAAATGCAAAGTGGTTCGCTGACTTCCAGGAAGTTAGTCAAACATTATCTCGAAGGTATCCAAAAGTTAAATCCTATACTCAATGCTTTTATTACAGTTATAGAGCAACAAGCTCTAGAAACTGCTACTCAACTAGATTTTGAGCGAAGCAACGGTCAAAAATGCGGTTTACTACACGGAATTCCTGTTGCTATAAAAGACAATATTGATACAGCAGAAGTCAAAACTACAGTTGGCTCACAACTTTTTTGCGAACTGACACGCATACCATTATCTGATAGTGTAATTGTTCAAAAGTTAAAGGCAGCAGGGGCGGTAATTTTAGGTAAGACAAATTTAAGCGAGTTTGCGGCTGACCTTTCTGGAAACAATCTTTTTTATGGAAATACCTGCAACGTCTGGAACCACAAGCATTCATCGGGAGGTTCTTCTAGCGGAAGCGCAGCCGCTATTGCTGCTCATCTTTGTTTAGCTGGGATTGGTACTGATACTGGTGGTTCAATTCGAGTTCCCGCCAGTTTTTCAGGAGTGGTGGGACTACGCCCAACTCAGGGACTACTTAGCAATGAAGGTATTTTTCCCCGTACTCTTAGTTTTGATACAGTTGGGTTTTTGACAAATTGTGTAGAAGATACTGCCATTTTACTTGATGCTGTACTCTTTCCGATATCTACAAATTTAAAACAATTGTACCCTCTACCAACCAATATCAAAGATTTAAAGTTGGGCATAATTAGTAACTATACATTTCGTGGAATTGAAGGAGAAGTTGCCAAGGCAATTTATAACGCCATAGCCATTTTTAAACAACTAGGAGCAGAAATTGTCACTGTAAATTCTCCATTTTTAGTAGAGGAATTTGATGAAGCGATTTACTCCACCATTGCTCTTTATGAATTCCATCAAGTTTTGCAATCAGAATACGCTACAAATCCTAATATATTTGGAGTTAAAGTACAAAGTGACTTATCCAAAGGAGTAAAAATTTCTCGTGACAGTTACAAAAAAGCAAAGGATAAATGGGAAAGATGCTTTCTGCAACGGCAAAAACTGTTTCAGCAAGTGGATATTCTGGTAACACCTACAACACCAATGGTTGCACCTCTCATTGACGCCGATACTAAAATTTATCAATTAAATCGGCGATTTATGTTACCTTTCAGTTTTCTAGGTTTACCTGCAATATCTCTGCCTTGTGGCCGAAATAATCAAGGTTTACCTATAGGATTGCAACTTGTTGGTAATTCCTATACTGAAGCTTTGATTTTGAGAGTTGCCTTTGCCTTCCAGCTTGCTACTACAGGACTAATATTTGATTTCTGAAAAAACTCAGTATAACTAATAGCAATTTAATGTGAAATTGCACATATCTTGATCCCCCTAAATCCCCCTTAAAAAGGGGGACTTTGATAGATGTTTTTCCGGTTCCCCCTTTATTAAGGGGAGCCAGCGCGGTCTTAGGGTCTCCCCAAGTGGAGCGACTGGCGTGGGCTAGGGGGGATCGAATTCTATGCAGCTTCATAAAAAATTGGTATAAGAAGCCTTCTTTCTTGTTGCCTATTGCCTGTCTACGCAAATTAGTTCAGAAATCAAAGCGGATTCCTATAGTTTCTATGAATATAGCCTTCTCTAACTAACGGTAAAACATTTCGCCCCACATTTTCGCACTCTTCTAAATGGGGATACCCAGACAGGATAAAAACTGTAATTCCCAAGTCTATGTATTGTAAAAGACGCTCTGCCACTTGTTGATAACTACCAACAATTGCCATTCCCGCACCACTCCGCACCACAGAAATACCAGCCCAAAGCAGTGGTTCAACATACCAATCTTCATCAGCATTTCCCCGTAATTCCCATTGTCGGCTTTGACCGACACTTTCCCGTTTGGTATTGGGAAATTCGGTGGTTCGGGCTTTAGCTAATACTTTTGGAGAAACTTTTGTTAGCATTTCCTTTGCTGTTTCTCTGGCTTGAATTTCAGTTGGTCGAGCGATAATATTAATCCTCAATCCATAACGCACCTCATTTCTTCGTCCGCAATTAGTGAGTAATTGCTGCATCTGGTTGATTCTATCAGCAAGTTGTTGCTGTGCTTCTCCCCACATCAGATAAACATCTGCAAATTCTGCACCCACTTGTTGAGCCATTTCACTCGCACCACCGAAATAAAATAGCGGCCCAGATGTTTGCAAAGGTAAAGTTTCTAACCGAGTTTGATGGAGTTGATAAAATTCTCCCTCATAGTTAAAGGGATTA
Organism: Nostoc sp. CALU 1950; assembly: GCF_051172895.1. Classification (NCBI taxonomy): domain Bacteria; kingdom Bacillati; phylum Cyanobacteriota; class Cyanophyceae; order Nostocales; family Nostocaceae; genus Nostoc; species Nostoc sp. CALU 1950. The sequence continues at coordinate 32,938 of NZ_JBDNJQ010000036.1, forward strand.
GTGGTTGACCATAATTGCCGACAAATTTGCATAAATTCACGGGTGCGACGATAGCGGCTATCATGATCTAAATAATCACCATACATCGCCTGTTCGGTTGGTCGTCCACCTGTGACAATGTTAAGCGAAAGGCGACCTTTACTGATGTGATCTAAGGTAACAGCCATCTTTGCCAAGATTGGGGCCGAATAGAAACCTGGACGCACAGCTACCATCGCCCCAGCACTAATGGTAAGCGCTAAAACTGCTGTTGCTAAAGTCCAAGCTTCCATTATGTGGTGGTTGAAGCCCATACCAATTAGAATCTGCTGGAACCCAAATCGTTCTGCTGTTTTAAAAATCTCAACAGTATACTCAAGACTGGGAGGACGTTCCCAAACAGGCAAACCCAAATAGAATCCATCACCAGATACCGGGGCACACCAGTTAAATTCCAGTCTTTGTTTTGCAAACATTGATGCAAGTTTTAGATTGCGATTCAATTATGAAGCATATTGTCATCAAACATAATATTGATACAGCAGAAGCAAAAATTAGGGTGCTTCACTCTATTACTTGCCTCTACGACTAGAAGTCGCGGCTACACATACAAAACCCGCCTATGCGGGTTATAAAACTTGATTTTCTGCTAGTCCACGCAGGTGGACTTAGCCTGTGTAAAAGCTGCGATCGCAGATTTCTTTTGCCGCATCCAGAAATCGCAAGATTGACAAGCATCGTATATAGAAGCGTGGTCAAAAAATGCAAAAGCAATTGGAGTTGATGAAACCTTTGTCCTCAAAGATGCTAAGGAGGGTTTAAAACAAAGGCGATCGCAAGTGCTGTCGATTTCCCAACAAGCGATCGCTTCCCAGCAAGATGTAGCTCCAATTTCTTATCTGTCGTTTCTGTTATATCTGTCGTTTCTGTTATATCTGTCGTTTCTGTTATATCTGTCGTTTCTGCGATCGCCAACTGAGAACTCAGCTCGGCAACCATTTTTCACCCAAATACGATTTCTCCTATAGCCCCAATTTCCTCTACAACTGGTGTTAGACAATTGCCTAACCAGTCTTACTCTGCCCCTAGTAGGTATTGAACAAGTATTTCTCTTATTATTCTGGCTTGAACAAGTGATTATCTCCTGAGCGGAAGCGGGAGCGACAACGCCCAAAAGTGTACCGATACTAACGGTGGCAGCCATGAAGGCGGCAGCAATTATCGGAAGACGCATAACCATGTTAGACCTCTTCAAAAATTAAAAAATAAAAACTACAATAATTGTAGCAAACTGTATTAAGAGACAATTTTAAATCAGATTAAATGTAAAGAATATTTGCATTCTTAACAGCATTATATACACAGGTTTTTATGAAATGGATAGCCAGTATTGGAGTTTTAATTTAGAACTTTAAAATATTTAATCTGGCCGCTGCCAGATTTTCAAAGTTTTATTTAAAGTGTAAAAATGGCATTGATTTGAGAGGTTATCTGAAAAGTATTTTGCTTTGAATTTAGACACTTTTAGATCCCCCTAAATCACCTCTATGACGTTTCAATCCCTAATAGGGATTTTAAGTAATTGCAATCAGTAAGCTTTTCATCTATAGAGCGTTTATCGTCTGTTTCAATCCCTAATAGGGATTTTAAGTAATTGCAATTTGCATTTCGGAAGATGGTTGCTGCTGCTATTTGGGCGGTTTCAATCCCTAATAGGGATTTTAAGTAATTGCAATTGCTTTGGCTCAGGCTGCTAGTGGGGATAAACTAGGGTTTCAATCCCTAATAGGGATTTTAAGTAATTGCAATTCTAGCTTTAATTTGGTTATCTATCTCTTTATCTGTTTCAATCCCTAATAGGGATTTTAAGTAATTGCAATCAAAAACTTCTAGCGAACAATTGAACAAATATTCGTTTCAATCCCTAATAGGGATTTTAAGTAATTGCAATCCTACCGAAGAACTGGTAAATTCCCCCAATTCAAGGTTTCAATCCCTAATAGGGATTTTAAGTAATTGCAATTTTGACCTTGGCTCAAGAAGGTATCAGGCATACCTTTCTGGTTTCAATCCCTAATAGGGATTTTAAGTAATTGCAATCCTTCAATCAATTCTTCAAAGGTTTCTTCTAATAGTTTCAATCCCTAATAGGGATTTTAAGTAATTGCAATATCAATTATCGTTAACAGCAACGAAGCACGCAGGGGTTTCAATCCCTAATAGGGATTTTAAGTAATTGCAATGGAAGTATACTTACTTCATAAGCAACCAATATTCATCAGTTTCAATCCCTAATAGGGATTTTAAGTAATTGCAATAAGTGTTGGAGAATGCCTACGGTTGGATGAACCCTCGTTTCAATCCCTAATAGGGATTTTAAGTAATTGCAATCTTTGGCGAAGGGATTGGCTAAATTGGAATTTGTTGTTGTTTCAATCCCTAATAGGGATTTTAAGTAATTGCAATCAGAAGAACGCATAGTGCTAGGTGGTAGTGACCAACTGTTAAGTTTCAATCCCTAATAGGGATTTTAAGTAATTGCAATACTGGAATGCATACTGTGAAGAAGTAAGGCAAGTTGTTTCAATCCCTAATAGGGATTTTAAGTAATTGCAATTATACTTGAGTTAATCTTGAAAGCACACACTTAAAGTTTCAATCCCTAATAGGGATTTTAAGTAATTGCAATTCTTCAACCTCACAACTTTTATCAATCATCAACCTGTTTCAATCCCTAATAGGGATTTTAAGTAATTGCAATCATTGTACCCCAGGTTTTAATCTGGGGTATTTTTTTTGTTTCAATCCCTAATAGGGATTTTAAGTAATTGCAATTTTCCCTTGGAACTCTGACGACGGGGAGGATCTGGTTTCAATCCCTAATAGGGATTTTAAGTAATTGCAATTTGGGGAAGTGGTCAGGGAAATCTTCGTAATCGCTGTTTCAATCCCTAATAGGGATTTTAAGTAATTGCAATCCGCTGCCTGGGTCTACTTCCAAAATTCCCGTCCTGTTTCAATCCCTAATAGGGATTTTAAGTAATTGCAATGAAAGTGCTGATTCGTTAGTAAATGTTGAATCTAGGTTTCAATCCCTAATAGGGATTTTAAGTAATTGCAATAGCTGGCGTCTGAAAGCCTTGTCTTATTTGGTTTTCAAGGTTCGGTTGCGCGGATGCGAAAATCATAACACGAAGAATTGTGTTTTGGCTAGAGGCAAATGGCTGAAAACTAGTCCCCATAAGGTGCGCGGATAGTTTAGAAATGCGATCGCTCTCAAGTTCTTGCAGATAAGCCAATTCAGCCATTTTTGTAGTTACCTCTTCCCCAACACCTACCCATCCGCGCATTTGACGAAAAAAACTAATCCGATTGGAAAGCTACTTACTAGATATCCTACTCGATTAGGTTAGCTGAGTTCAGGGCTATAACTGATTTGGGCTACGCCTACGCAATACCAGCACCCCCATAACCAACTTTATTTGGCAACGTCTTCAAAGTCTGTTATCGCACAAGCAAATTCTCTAAAGGCTGTTTTAATCAGAACCTCTTTCGTTCCCCTTTCCAGCGAAGAATTGCGTATGAGGTCTGTTAATTCTATGAACAGTAGAGAAAACATAAAACGATCTTGGCGGTCAACTTGTTTCAAGCAAGACGATATAAACTGATAAAGCTCTGTTTTTCGAGGTTTGGTTTGTTCTTCCCATATTTGTAACCCAAGCCGAAAAGTTCTCAAACGGATTTCATTCGTGTTGAAGGACGCGTCTTTGTAGCGGACTGATACGCGTTGGGGTATTTCCATGAGTTTTAGCTATACATATTCAATGTAAAGTAATTATTCACTTATATTTTGGCTCAACCGGAAAAATCTGATATTTTGCACTAATCCCAACAACCGCCATAGGTTAGAAACGAGTTACTTGGTGGACTGACAGGGAGGCACACAATACTTTTCGGGGAAAGGGGAAAGGGTAAAGGGAAAGGGTTTGAATTTACCTTTACCCACAAGCCCATTAACTTTCCCCCAGACCAAAAGAAAGATTGTTGGGTTTATCCGAAAAGTATTGGGTAGGCACAGATGTCCGCCCCTACCATCATCAATTTAGAGGATGCCCCAGAAATGGAGTAAACCTTTACCAGAAAAAGCTTCAATCAAAATCGCAGATAGAAAACCAATCATTGCAAGACGACCGTTCCAATTTTCACTCTGAGGGGTGAAACCAAAACGCACAGCATTAGGATCTTCTGAAACAATAGGCGCAGGATTCTTAAAACCTGTCATCAGTAAAACTCCAAAATTCAAGTGTTGTAGCAGTTGTAACTGTCTGTAAAGTAATGTAACAGATAGTTAATAAAATGCAACATTGAGTGAATAAAGAAAATCTGAAGAAAAATCTGCTCCCTTGCCTCTTTATTTCCATTCACCTTGTAGAGTGAAAGCTGCCCAATAATAAGGTGCGGTATATTTTTGAGTCTGCCATATTTCTATTTGAGCTGTCCGCAATGCTGCTGCTGGCTTTAATCCTTCTTGCAGCATCTTTTTGTAAAATACCTTCATGAGTTCGGATGTTGCCTGGTCATCCACACTCCACAGACTCACCACGACTCGCGGACTGCCTGCATACATAAACCCTCTGGTTAACCCTACTAATCCTTCTCCCTTAACTTCTTCTCCCAATCCGGTTTTACAGGCGCTAAGTACCACCAGTTCTGCTTGCAGATTGAGGTTAAAAATATCGTGCAAGCGCAAAAAGCCATTTTGTGGCATTCCCTTCTCGTCAAATAGCGATAACACCACTCCTGATAATTCTGGATGCTTACTGTTGAGAATGCCATGAGTAGCAAAATGGATAATCTGATATTGATTTAAGTTTTCGCTGCTAGCAGTGGTACGACTAGCGGTAAAATCAAAGGCTTGCTTGCGATCGCTAACAGGTACAAGAGAAAGAATTTGCTCGGCTTCTTGGCGTGTAAAACGCAGACGCTCAAAGTTAATATCTGAGTCTTTAGCGGATCTTGTTAAAGCTAGGTTGTCTAAATTGTTTTCTGCTACAGGTGGGCGAGACAGTTGTACTTTACCTTGGAGACGCTCATCATCACTATTAAAAATCGGATCTGCTAACACAACTAACTTCTTAGGAGCAGATTTGCGTTCTTTGTGTTCGCTTCTGAGGATAGCTAATGTAGAGGCTGAGGGTAGAGTGATGATTTCGTGATTGAGCAGTAATGGTTCATAGCTGCTACTTCGTGGTGTCGCTAGAGCCGCAAATGGGACATACTGCAAAGCGCCATCGCTGACAACCACTAAACGTTTCTTTTGCAGTTGCTGAGTCACTGGTGCAAGTATTTGTTGAGATAAAACATCTATAGATGGGCTATTTCTCAGATACGGGGTAGTAATTTCTTGACGGAATTTTTGGACAGTAGCTTCAATGTCTGCACGCTTGGGAAGTTCGTAACTGGTAATACTCTTATTCGTAACGGCCCAAACATAACTACGCTTTTCCCCCAGAGAATATTCTAAAAGTAGGGTGTTGTCATCAAGTACTTGCTGCTGAATTTGCACCAGTGAGAGAGGCTGGGGTTGAGTTAGTGCCGCATAACGCGGACTGGTAGCACGGATTTGTGCCTGGACTTGCTTATACTGTTCTAAAAGTGTCTCATTTTCTTTTTCTAAAGCTTGTGCCTGCGCTTCGGTGTGGTTACCACCTAATAGTTGTATCCGGCGTTTTTCTAAAGTATCAAGTTGTTGCTGCAAGTCGCGTTCTTGAGAGAGTAACTTGGGTTCCACACCTTGGCGAATATTGGCATTAGCTTCTGTCAGCAGTTCCAAAAGGCTGCGGGCGCGGGCGCGTTCGCTGGTTTGCAGTGCCAGAGCATCATATCCTTGTGATGGTTGTTGTTTGTGTAACTGCATCAGCAAATCGATGTATAACTCATAATAATTCTGCACTGTGGCAAAATACGAAGTGCGGAGTTCCTGAGAGCTAATTTTGGTGCGGAGGTCTTCAACAATTTTGATGACTCCCTCTATCTGAGTCAGGGCAGCTTGAAAATTGCCTCCATCGTGTTGAACAGAAGCGATATTATAGAGTGTACGAGCTTCCCTTGCTTTGTTCCCCGTCTGTTGATACAGAGGCAGAGATTGGTTGTAATAATCTAGCGCCTTTTGGTATTCTCCTAAATTTGAGTAAGCTTTGCCAATATTGTTTAGAGCAGTTGCTATCCCTCCTTTGTCTCCCGCCTGTCGGTATAAAACCAGGGCTTGGTTGAAGTATGAGAGAGCTTTTTGCTGTTCTGCTAACTCTAAATAAACTGTGCCAATATTGCTCAAAGCAGTTGGTATCCCTTCTTTCTCTGCGTTTTTAGTCTGTTGGTATAACGACAGAGATTGACTAAAGTATGAGAGTGCCTTTTCGTTTTCTCCTAAGTCTAAGTAGACTTTGCCAATGTTATTCAGGGTAGTTGCTATCCCTGCGTTGTTTCCTTCCTGTCGCTTGATTAACAAAGATTGGTTGTAGTAATCGAGCGCTTTTTGCTTTTCTCCTAAGAAATGGTAGACGGAGCCTATATTATTGAGGCTTATAGCTTCACCATTTTTGTCTCCCACTTGTCGCCTTAAGGATAGGGATTGGTTGTAGTAATCCAGCGCCTTTTGCTTTTCTGCTAACTCTGAGTAGATTTTGCCAATGTTATTCAGGGTAGTACCTTGGGCTTGCTTGTCCCCAGCTTGTTGAGATAGAGGTAGGGATTGCTTGTAATGATCTAGTGCCTGGTGCTTTTGTCCTAAATTTGAGTAGATTTTGCCAATATAAACAAGGGTAGCAGCTTCTAAGGAGCGTAGGTTTGGTGCAGCGGAGCGATCGCTCACTTGACGATATAGTGAAAGTGATTCCTCAAATTTTGCGATCGCTTGTAGCAAAGATTCTGCTGTTCCTTGCTCATATAGTTGCTTTCCCTCTTTATATGCAAGTTCAGCAGCCACAAGAGTTCCATCACTTGTCTGCTTGATCTGTGCAATGTTTACCGGATACTGCCTAGCAGTTGCCGCATTTGATTCTGAAAATAACAAAATGTTGGTAAAAAGAATAATACTGTGACCTGTTACAAAGGGCAGAAGTTGCCATTGTCTTGAGTCACATATCTGAAATTTAGTCATAGACATCTACGGTTTCTATAGCTTATTAGATTTAGAATTCCCAAAAGTAAGTAAAAAACCGTAGGTTCGCTCATTGTATATAACTTGAGTTAATTAAGTCTGGCGATCGCAATAATTAGTGAGTTAAACTGCGTCTGATTAGGGAATGTAGCATCACATTATACTCAGGTAGTACTTGAAATTTATGTCAGTATCTATTCACGCCACAGAAAAAGCACTATTCAAGGTTTTTAGTAACGACTTTGCCTTTTCCATACCGGCTTATCAGCGTCCTTATGCGTGGACGAAAGACCAAGCAAGTGAGTTGCTAAATGATCTGTTGTCTTTTTTAGGGGATGGTTCAGAAGCTGTAGCTGATGCCAACCCTTATTTTTTAGGAAGTATAGTTTTAATTAAAAGTGAAGATGCTTCTAAAGCAGATGTAGTAGATGGCCAGCAACGTCTGACGACTATTACAATTCTTTTATCTGTTTTACGAAATTTATTCAGTCAAAAGAACGTATCAAAACTTACAAAATATATTTATCAAGAAGGCGATGAGTTTGAGGGAACATCTGATTGTTATCGCCTCAAATTAAGAGAAAGAGATGAAGATTTCTTTCGTGATTATGTACAATGCGAAGAGGGGTTAGATAAACTTCTGAAACTTGATAATTTCCAGTTAAGCGATAGTCAGAAAAATATTAAAGCTAATGCAAGTTATTTCCTTGACCAATTAGGTAAACTTTCTGAGCAACAGCGAAGTCGTTTTAGTCACTATTTAATGACGTGTTGTTTCTTAGTAGTTGTTTCCACACCTGATCTGGATTCAGCTTATCGCATATTTTCTATTCTAAATGCGCGTGGTTTAGACTTAACACTTAGTGATTTCCTTAAATCAGAGGTTATTGGAAAAATTGATCAATTTCAACAGGATAAATACACAAGAATTTGGGAAACTGAAGAAGAAGATTTAGGTCGAGAGAAATTTCAAGAGTTATTCGCCCATATCCGCATGATTGCTCGTAAAGCTAAACCGCGTAAGACTGCTCTCAAGGAATTTAGTGAAGACATATTGCCTAAGATAGAGCCACATAAATTTATTGATGAAATATTAAAGCCTTATTCTGATGCTTTAGAAATTATCAATACGGCCAATTACCAAAGTGATAAAGATGCAGAAAAAATTAATTCTTTGTTTAAGTGGCTAAATCAAATAGACAACTTTGATTGGGTTCCACCAGCAATTCTATATTTTTCCAAAAATAGACAGACTCCTAGCAAATTAAAACAGTTTTTTACCGATCTTGAGCGATTAGCAGCAGGCTTATTGATTTTACGGGCAGACATTAACGACCGCATCGGACGGTATGCAAAAGTTATTGCCGCTATTGAAGAAAATGTCGATCTATATGCACTTGAGTCACCCTTACAGCTAACTCCTCAAGAAATCAATCGAATCGTTAAAACTCTTGATGGAGATTTATATCTTATCAAGCGAATTAGGCAATATGTTCTTTTGCGCCTTGACTCTACACTTTCCCAAGGGGAAGCAAGTTACGACTATTCAGTTATTACAGTTGAACACGTACTTCCTCAGAATCCAAGCCAAGACAGTAAGTGGCTTCAGTGGTTTCCGAATGAAGAAGAACGCATCCAGTATGTGCATCGCATAGGTAATTTGGCATTACTGTCTCGAAACAAGAATGCCGAGGCACAAAATTATGATTTTGACAAAAAGAAAGAGAAGTATTTTGTTGGCAAAAAAGGGATCTGTGCTTTTGTTCTGACAACCCAAGTTTTACAGCACTCTGAATGGACTCCAGAAGTTATCAAGCAGCGACAAGAAGATTCTTTGCAAAGCCTTAGAAAAATATGGCGGCTGTAAGAGGATGTTTTAAAAGTCTTCTGTCCAGTATAAAAACGTTTTAGATCCCCCTAAATCCACGCCACTTACTCATGGGGAGACTCGCCAAGTGGAGCGACTGGTGTGGGTTAGGAAGGATCAATAAGTGCCTACAATCCACAACTAACTACTTTTCAAACAATCTCTTAGATTCGCTCACAGATAGCCAACAAGAAGCTTTAGAGATGGCTGTCTCGGAAGCAGATCACATGACTCAGATTTTGCAAAACTTATTGGATCTAGCACGAGCAAGTCACAGTATGATGCCCTTACAACCTGAATTATTGCTACTCAATTATTTGGTTGCAGACATAGTATAGATGACAGAGAAATTTGAGCATCAGGTATGGAAGGCAAAGTTGCCGTACTTTCAAAGCCAGGTTATGGTAGCACTTTTATCTCACATTACCTGCTTTAGGAGCAAAAATATGACAGCACATATCCTTTTGGTGGAAGATGAAGTTAAACTGGCGCGATTTGTTGAATTAGAGCTTAGTAGCGAAGGATACAAAGTAAGTGTAGCCCATGATGGCATTGCTGGTCTAACCTTGGCGCGAGACTCATCACCAGATTTAGCGATTCTGGATTGGATGCTACCAGGTTTGACGGGTTTGGAAATTTGTCGGCGTTTGCGAGCAACAGGCAGTACAGTACCAGTAATCTTGCTGACAGCAAAAGATGAAGTGAGCGATCGCGTGGCAGGATTAGATGCAGGAGCCGATGATTATGTAGTTAAGCCCTTCAGCATTGAGGAACTACTAGCTAGAATTCGCGCTCATCTCCGCCGCACGCAAGAAACAGACGAAGATGTGCTGCAATTTGAAGACTTAAGCTTAAATCGCCGCACCCGTGAAGTTTTTCGGACAAAACGAAGCATTGAGTTAACAGCAAAAGAGTTTGACTTATTAGAATATCTCCTTTCACATCCTCGTCAAGTGTTTACTAGAGACCAAATTTTAGAGAAAGTTTGGGGTTACGACTTTATGGGCGATTCTAATATTATTGAAGTCTATATTCGTTATTTGCGACTCAAGTTAGAAGAAAATAATGAAAAGCGTTTGATTCATACAGTCCGTGGTGTAGGCTATGCACTACGGGAGTAATCATAATGACTTGGTGATTTCAATAAAAAGCAACATATTCAAGACAAAAGAGGATCATGAATAAAAAATGGGCTGTTAAACGACTAACAGTAAATCTCACAATCGAGGAAATGAAGAAACTTGAATGCTACTGTGCTTTGACAGGAAGACCAGCAACAGATGTAATTCGAGAATTGCTCCGAACTCTTGAGGTTGACAATGCTGAAAACTCTGAGATGAAAGCAGCAGATTTAACTAGAACTGTTGGTAGTTGATCAAAATCACATTCAGGAGGCAGGAGGTCGAAGGCAGGAGGCAGGAGGAACCCATGTTTAAAAACGAGGGATTGAAGTAAGGACGCTTTATACCGCACTTCGTGCCGCTACGCTAACGCGCTGCGCGTCTCGGTATAATTCTTTTTATTAACTGGGCAATAACCCAGAACTAAAGTTTCAATTGATACTCATAACCTCCTGCCTCCTGCCTTTTTTGTAACTATCCACTCAAATATCCCGCCAAATCTCAGAAATCCGCTACTGTGATTTGCCACAAGTTCGATTTTCCATTGTTCTCTCATTCCCATGCTCTGCATGGGAATGGCTGATTAGCTTACTTTGTGATTTATTTAGAAGATAATTTGTTTTCTGGCAGTACCTCAATACAGTTCAGATAAGACCAAAACACTTGTAGAGACGGCGATTTATCGCGTCTCGAAAACCCACAATTTTGTACAATTAGCCCTTAACCCAAGCGTATTGGGCAGTACCTTTCGTCTCTCGGTAAAGTTATTCTAAGTCCGAAGTAATACTGAGAGCCATAAATTATTCTGCTACTTGCTTACTTAAAGCATCAATCAATACTTGTGTTTAGCTAATCATTCCTCCGTTTAGTAACGGCTTTTTTCCTTTGCCATGTCTTAACAAGCAAATGTTTTGGGCATCATAATCCCAAACCGAATACATCAGCTAGCAGCCAGAAAGCTTTTTGGCAGCAAGTTTTTTATTTACAAATATAGTATCGACCGATGGCAAATAGTTTTAGATGTTATCTCTTTGTTTCTCCATATAGTTTGTACACTGAGTTTATTTTGGGATGCCTACAGGTTCAATTGGGAGTAATCTGTAGCATAGGTATTTGGACATTATCAGAAGCTAAGTTACAAGCTGCTCAAGCACATCAGACCTGGAAATCACCTTCAGAATTGACCGAGCAAGTCACCAAAGTAAATCCTGAGTCTGGAACTTACAGAGAAGTCAAAACGACGGATTGGGCTGATAAGGTTGCGCCAATGAGTCTGCAAGCTAGCAAAAGCGATCGCACCAGAGCATCTGGCTTTGCTAAAAATGAACCTAATTTCGGTGACTTAAAGTTTTCAATACCCTTTTTGATGGCAGCACCCGAAAACTTCAATCCCGATCTGCGATTACCGCCAGTGTTACCCAAACCACCGCAGAATTCCAGCCCACCAACAACTTCCACTGAACCAGAAATGCCGGATGCCGTTTTGGAAAGCATTGATACGAATTATCGCTATGACACAGACAACTTTGGCCAAACCAATTTTTTCCTCGAACCAACAATTAAATTTCGATTGAATAATGGCAACAAAATATTTTTCAAGACAGGTTTTAATTTCTTTGAGCAACGCGGTGTTGAATCAGTAACCAATTTTCCCTTGCAAATTGGATGGCAAGGAAAAATAGGGCAAGTGACTCTACAAACAGCAGGCGGAGTCGATGTCTTCAATCGTTTACCCACAGCTATTAATCTCAATGCTAAGGTGGAGGCTCCCATTTCGCCGCCGCAAGTTTCGTCATCAGGTCAATTACTATCGGCAGTAATACTATCAGGTAATTTAGAACAAGGGCCTTATAAATCCAATGCCCGAACTTTAGAGAATCAAATTACTGCTTGGCGATTTGGGCCTGATTTATACTGGCAGATTGACCGTGACACCAGCTTGTTTTCATCATTGCGTTTGGGTAGTTACAACGATGGTAATTCTGAGGTGCAGTCTTTTAGTAGGTTAGAGCGTAAGTTCGGGCAATTTTCTCTGGCAGCTAACTTATTTACTTGGAGTTACGATCGCGATTTAGAACGCACAAGTGGCTATTTTTCTCCACCAGATTTCCTAGTTTATAACGGTGAGGTGGCTTGGGAGGGAGATATTGCTAATTTCTTACGCTGTCGTCTCGCAGCCAACTTAGGACGGCAGCGACTTAAAGGAGAATTTGACAACGCTAATACCTATCAAACGCGCTGTACGGTAAAACTGTCGCCCAATATAGAAGCAGACTTGGGCTATAGCTTTAGTAATGTCCGCAATCAAGAAACTGGGGGAAGTGCCTACGGTGGTAATTCCTTGACAGGACAGTTGCGGGTCAAATTTTAGGAGGCAGGGGGCAGGAGGCAGGAGGCAGGAGGCAGGGGGCAGGGGCAGGAGGCAGGGGGCAGGAGGCAGGAGGCAGGAGGCAGGGGGCAGGGGGCAGGGGGCAGGAGGTAAAACCTATAAATAATCTAAAATCTAAAATCTAAAATCCAAAATGGTATAAGGCTAAAGAATGAAATCACCATTACCTGATAACGAAACACAGCGAATCGAATCTCTTTTGCAGTATAAAATCCTTGATACTCGTTCGGAAGCTGCCTTTGACGACCTTACCCGTTTAGCCTCATATATTTGTGGAACTCCTATTGCCTTAATCAGTTTAATTGATAGCGATCGCCAGTGGTTCAAGTCAAAAGTTGGTTTGGATGCCCCAGAAACACCCCGAAATGTGGCATTCTGCGCCCATGCAATTATGCAACTTGAAGTTTTTGTTGTGCCTGATGCCACACAAGACGAAAGGTTTGCAACAAACCCGCTAGTCACCTCTGACCCGAATGTTCGGTTTTATGCTGGTGTACCACTGACAAACTCTGAAGGATATGCACTAGGAACACTTTGTGTAATTGACCATATACCAAGAAACCTCTCTCCAGAACAACTGGAAGCATTACGAATTCTCGGTCGCCAGGTAATCAAGCAACTAGAAATGCGGCGCACTTTAGCAAGTTTGGTATTGGCAAGTAATACACGCAAACAGGCACAGAAGGGAAGCAAACAATTTTTTAAAAGAGTAGCCGGAGGGTTTGGGTTAGCATCGGCAATTTTAGTTTTGATTGGGGTGATTTCTTATCAAAACACACGTATATTGATTGATACTAAAAATCAGGTACAAAAAACTCAAGAGAAAATCAATAAACTGGAAGAATTACTGTCCGAGATGAAGGATGCTGAGACTGGACAACGTGGTTATATCCTGACTGGACAAGAAAGTTATCTAGAACCTTATCAAGTAGTAATTGGAAACATCGATCAAAAAATTGTCGAACTGAGGGATTTAATCACAGATCAACCTAATCAACAAAAGCAGTTTACAACCCTTGAATCTCTAATAGCTGCAAAACTTGCCATACTCAAGCAGACTATATACCTGCGTCAAAATCAGGGATTCGAGGCGGCGTTGCAGGTAATCCAGACAAATCAGGGAAAATATCTCATGGATGATATCCGCAAGCTCATATATGAGATCGAGCATGAGGATAGAAGGTTGCTTCAACAGCAGTCACAAGCTGCAAAAGCCAGTGCTAACAATACGGTTTTGACACTAGCGATCGCTATTTGTCTAAGTTTTATAATTCTGGCTATAGTTTACTACTTCATTTATCGCGAGGTTAGAGAGCGTAAATTCACAGAGGAAACACTAAACACAGAACGCAACTTTATTTCAGCAGTCCTTGACACAGCTAGCGCTTTGGTCATAGTTATTGACACACAAGGGCAAATTCTTCGCTTTAATCAAGCTTGTGAACAAACAACTGGTTACTCATTTGATGAGGTGAGAGGCAGGCATTTCTGGAATCTGTTTCTACTCCCGGAACAGGTAGAGCAAGTTAAAGCAGTTTTTGAGCAGTTGCGATCTGGTGAAGCGCCTAAAGAGTACGAAAGTTATTGGGTAACTAAAGATGGCAGTCGGCGGCTGATTGCCTGGACTAACACTACCTTGCAAGATTATGAGGGTAACGTTGAATACATTGTTGCCACAGGTATTGACATCAGCGATGTCTATGAGGAACTGCGCTTACGCAAACGAACTGAACAGCATTTGAAAGCACAGTATGCTACAACCCGCGTCTTAGCAGAGTCTACTACAATCAACGAAGCCATGCCGCAAATTATGCAAGGAATTTGCGAAAGTTTGGGATGGGAGCTAAGTGAATTTTGGATAGTAGATCAGCAAGCAAATCTACTGACCTGGGTAAATACATGGTATAAACTATCCTACAAAATCCAAGAATTTGACATCCTCAGTCGGCAGACTACGTTTGCACCAGGAATTGGGCTACCTGGTCGTGTCTGGGCTACTGCTGAACCTGTTTGGATTGCTGATGTCGTCAAAGATCAGAGTTTCATCCGCTCTCAAATCGCTGCCGAAGCAGAACTGCACGGAGCTTTCGGTTTTCCGATCCGTAGTGGTAAAAAAATCCTCGGTGTCATTACCTGCTTTAGCCACGAGATCCAGCAAGCTGATCCAGATTTGGCAATAGTGATGAATTCTGTTGGTGAGCAAGTAGGGCAATTTATTGAGCGCAAACAGGCAGAAGAAGAACTCCAACGGCAAAACTTGCGATCGCAACTATTTACTGAAATCACCCTCAAGATTCGTCAATCTTTGCAAATCAAAGAAATTCTCCAAATCACTGTTACCGAGGTACAAAAAATCCTCCATAGCGATCGAGTTTTGATTTATCAACCTTTGGCTGATGGATCTGGAGCCACCATTGTTGAGGCAGTAGTTTCTGGCTGGCTGGCAATTAAAGAGAAAAAGCTCACCGATGCTTACTTTCAAGCAGAATATATACAGCAGTACTATCTACAGCAGTACCGTCAAACAAGGAAACTGGGGCTTGCTGAAGAATTAGATTTAGATATAGTTGCAGCCCAAAAAAGCCATATTGAATTACTGCAACAATTTGGAGTCAAATCCAATTTGGTCATACCGATTCTTGTCAAAGAAGAACTCTGCGGTTTGCTGATTGTCCATCAGTGCGGCAGTTCCCGCCAATGGTCTAGTTTTGAAACTCATCTTTTACGGCAAATAGCTGATCAAGTAGGTATTGCTTTAGCCCAAGCCCAAATGTTAAACGCAGAAACTCAACAGCGACGAGAACTTGAAATTGCCCGTCACCAAGCTGAATTAGCTTCTCAAACTAAAAGTGCCTTTTTGGCGAACATGAGCCATGAAATTCGGACTCCGATGAATGCTGTGTTGGGGATGACAGGCTTAATGTTAGAAACTCCTCTAAATTCGGAGCAACGGGATTTTATCGAAACAATTCGCATTAGTGGCGATGCTCTCTTAAGTCTGATTAACGAAATTTTGGATCTGTCCAAACTAGAGGCTGGGGAAATGGCACTAGAAACTCTAGATTTTGACTTATCTACCTGTGTAGAAGAGGTGTTGGAATTATTGGCTCCCCCAGCCCATAATAAGGGATTAGAAATTGCCGCGTTAATTTATCCCAACGTCCCCACCCATCTGCAAGGCGATGCTGGCCGCCTACGGCAAATTCTGATGAACCTGATCAGCAATGCGATCAAGTTCACCAGCAATGGAGAGGTAGTATTAAGAGCAGAATTGCGATCGCTTTCGCTCACTACAGCCACCGTCTATTTTGCGATCACAGATACCGGTCTTGGCATTACCCCTGAAGATCAATCCAAACTCTTTAAGCCATTTACCCAAGTGGATGCTTCCACCACCCGTAAATATGGCGGTACAGGCTTGGGATTAGCCATCTGCAAGCAACTGGTGACTTTGATGGGAGGAGAAATGGGTGTAGAAAGTCGCTTGGGGAAAGGATCTAAGTTTTGGTTTGAAGTAACCCTCGCCAAGCAACTTCACCCTATTTCCTCAGAAGGCGAACGCGAACTTTTGCTCAATCGGCGCTTGTTAGTAGTGGATGATAATGCTACTAATCGCAAAATCATCCACCATCAAGCTACCCGTTGGGGGATGCTGGTAGATCAGGCTGCTTCGGCGACTATTGCCCTCAAAGCTATTCAGGAAGCCATCAAGCAAAAAAATCTCTATGACATAGTTGTGATTGATATGCAAATGCCAGAGATAGATGGCATGACTTTAGGAGAGCAAATTAAGACAAATTTAGCGATCGCTAGTCTACCTTTGATTATGCTTACCTCTACTAATCAACGCGATGAAATCCAACGGGCGCTAAAAATAGGATTTGCGGCTTATTTAGTCAAACCTGTTAAGCCGTCCCGACTCTTCGATACCATCATGACTATCTTAGGAACGCAGCTAGAAGAGGAGACAGAAGTCAGAAGTCAGGATTTAAAACTGAAAATTTATGAAAACAACACTAAGGATCATTCTCCTGGCTCCCAGATTCCCTCTCCTAACTCCCATAAAGTAAGAATTCTCTTAGCTGAAGATAATCTGGTGAATCAAAAAGTGGCCTTGAAACAACTCCAAAGCCTGGGCTACAGTGCTGATGTCGCTGGTAATGGGAAAGAAGTTTTGCTGCTATTAGAAAAAATTCCCTACGATTTAATTCTGATGGATTGCCAAATGCCAGTTCTCGACGGTTTAGAAACCACAAAAGAAATGCATCGTTGGCAAGAAAGCAGGTTTGCCAGTGGTTGTCGTCCTGTGGTAATTGCCATGACAGCTAATGCTATGAAAGAAGACCAGAAAATGTGTCTAGATGCCGGAATGGATGACTATTTGAGCAAGCCAGTAATCAAAGAAAAATTGGCGATGGCGCTAGAGCGTTGGGGAAATGTGATATTCAAGGCAAAAGAAACAGTTGTCACAGAGACAGTTTCTACAACAGATGTAGATTCAGTTGACCTCCCAATTGATTGGGAACGCTTGCACCAACTCTCAGAAAACAACCCAGAATTTGAATTGGAACTGCTGCAAATATTTGTTGAAGATATGCAACCTCGTCTAGAGGTAATTAAAATAGCGATCGCATCTCATGATTTTGGGCAACTAGCACACGAAGTCCATCAAATTAAAGGTGCTAGTGCCAATATGGGAGTTACAACCATGCATCTGGTAGCAGAAAAATTAGAACAACTAGCTTACCAACAAGAACGTCGAGGTACAACTAACTTAATTGTAGAGTTGGAAGAGTTTGTTAAACGCATCCAAGAGTTTTTAACAAAAAACAATTCAGAAGTCATGGGCTAAACGCCCCGCTACCATTAACAGAATAGAAATATAGGACTCATATTTGATTTCTGAAAAAACTCAGTACAACTAAGAAGCCTTCTTTCCTGTTGCCTATTGCCTATTCCCTATTGCCTGCCTATGCAAATTAGTTCAGAAATCAAAGCGGATTCCTATATTGACTACTGAATTCTGACTCCTGAATTCTTATTCAATAATATTTACTAATAAATAAACAGTAACGATTATCTACCGCTCGCTCATAACTTAACTTGTCGGCAATGGCAGACATGATTTTTAAACCACGCCCGCGCTCTTGATCATTATCTTCAAATTCAGATGTTTGCTGTAATTGCTGCTCTAAGTCAAAGGGTTCACCTTGAGACCAGATGCGAATTTCTATCTGTTCATCTAAACGCACAGCTTCCATCTCAATAGGAGTTTCAATAGATAAATTTTTGTGGGCATGTTCAACAATATTAGTAAAGCCTTCTATCATCAGTGTTTGACATTGCCACCAAATTTGTTTATCAGGAATAGGTGGTTGATTCAGATTCTCGAACCAAGACAAAACTTGAGGTGAAGCTGTCAGGTCTGTGTTGACTTTGAGATAAATTTTATTATTCACTTCTTAACTAAGAAAATATTTTAAAATCATCATATTCGTTAATTAGTTTATTTAATTTGAGTATTTTTACTATACATTAAAAGTTAAATTGCATATAACTTAAATTAAAGCAACTATTTACTGATTATTTTACCTAATAAACTGTAATTTATGTTTAAAATTCTGGTTATTGATGATGACCCTACAGTACGAGCAGTACTGAAAAATACACTCCAAAGGCAAGGTTATGAGACTACTGTAGCCAGCAATGGCGAAGAAGGAATTATCCAAGCACAACTGCTACATCCTGCTCTGATTATCTGTGACTGGATGATGTCCCAAGTAGATGGGCTAGAAGTGTGTCGGCGAATTAGAACAGATCCAGAGTTGGCAACTACTTTTTTTATTCTATTGACGGCTAGGGGAGCAGCTAGAGGAGAAGAGGAAGATAGGGTTAAAGGACTTGACGCTGGAGCAGATGAGTTTATCTCTAAACCAATAGAGATGAATGAATTGAAAGCACGGGTAAGAGCAGGACTAAGATTACACCAGCTAAATCAGGATTTACAAAGTCAAAAGCAAGCTTTGGAGACATTAAATCAGGATTTGCAAACTCAAAAGCAAATTTTGGAAGCAGAATTATCTGAGGCTGCTGCTTATGTGCGATCGCTTTTACCCTCACCGCTTGTAGGAGCAGTAACTACAGAAAATCTGTTTATTCCCTCAGCACAGCTAGGAGGGGATTGCTTTGACCATCATTGGATTGACGAGGATAATTTGGCAATTTATTTGTTGGATGTATCAGGTCATGGGGTGGGTTCAGCCCTCCTATCTGTATCGGTGCTGAATGTTTTGCGATCGCAATCTCTACCGAACACTAACTTTTGTCAACCAAGTGAAGTCCTCAAAGCCCTAAATCATGCCTTCCAAATGAGAAAGCACGGTGATAAATACTTCACCATTTGGTATGGAGTTTATCACCGCCCTAAACGTCAACTCATTTATGCTAACGCCGGACATCCACCAGCTTTACTATTAGCTAATACTTCTATAAACAGCATCGAAGTTAAACAGCTAAGTTCTTTAGATTTACCAGTTGGCTTTTTACCTGAAGTCCAATTCGAGGATGCTATTTTTGATGTCGAACAAAACAGCACTTTATACATCTTTAGTGATGGTGCTTATGAAATTAATCAGTCAGATGGTGAAATTTGGGGTATCGATGCTTTCATTGACTTACTAATCAAATACAGCCAGAAAGATACCTGTAATCTAAATCAACTATTAGCGAAGATTCTCACCTTAAATGCTCAAGATAACCTTGATGATGACTTATCTGTAGTAAAAGTTAACTTTGGTTAAGATAGCCAAATGTGCATATTTAATTTTGGATTATCTAACAGCTTATTGTGTTGCCAATACTTGGCGATTAAATTCATCTTGGTCAGCAAATGTTTGAAAAATTCTATCCATCTTAGTCAATTCAAACAACATCCTGACTTGATCGCTTACAGAACAGACAAATAGTTTAGCATTAGCAGCTCGTACCATTTGCATTGCTGATACTAAAGCACCTAAACCAGAGCTATCAATAAACTTGACTTCTTTTAGATCAAGCAACAAAATATCGGCTCCATTGTCCACAATATTGCTAACTTCACGACGTAGCTCATTACCTCTAATCCCATCTAAAATTCCAGACAATTCTAGTACTTTCACACTCACACTCATAGTTTTATTTCCCGATTATTTTGGTTGAAAATTATATATGTATATTTTGGCATTGACCCAATACAAACCGCAATAGATTCATCAATACTCTTGTGTTGCCTATGCAATTAGCTTTGTTTTATTACTTGGTTATTCTGATTATTTAGGATTGCAGTAAAGAAGCTTGCATCAACCCATTGCAGAAAAATTTCCAAAGCTTCAAAATAACCATCTTTTTAACCTAATGATCGTGATGGAAATGCGGCGATAAACATTAGAGTGGAAGGTATAGCAATCCTAAATGAGTTGTGAAAATGCGCGATGTCCAGATCCCCGACTTCT
>NZ_JBDNJQ010000366.1:0-1465 GCF_051172895.1 Nostoc sp. CALU 1950
TCCGCGAACGCGCACCACGCAAATCAGTTCAGAAATCAAAGCGGATTCCTATATTACTTAAATCTGATAATTTACGTGATGCTATGGAAATCGTTCTCAAGCAAGCTGCGTCCTAATTAAAATGGCTACGGCTATACTGCGTAATGTGAGGTGGATTAATTTTTGCAGGTCGATGCAAGCAAGGTGCAAATCAATACAACAAAGGTACAGGTCAATGCAACCAAGGTGTAGGTCGATGCAACAAAGGTGTAGATCAAGAGACTTGTGTGTACACCGTAGCCTGGCTTGCAGAGAGGGAGATGGGTATACTTCACTCAAGCGAGAACCGCTATTATTCAGCGTATAACGGTTAGACCGAGCGCTCAGTCTAGCGGTTGTGTAGAATTCATGCTGAATTCTGACTCCTGACCCCTGAATTCTGTTCTGATAAACAAATGCACACCCAATCAAGAGAAATTAACCTGCTGACTCCATCTAGAGAATTACCTCTATATGGGAAGAGAATTTTAGTAACAGCGCCGAGAAATTATGCTTATAGGTTATCTGAACAAATCATCAAGAAAGGTGGCTTACCTGTTTTCATGCCTACTATCGAAACCTGCTATTTATCAAACTACACTAAGTTAGATGCTGCTCTACATCACATAGACGAATTTGATTGGATTGTCTTCACCAGTAGAAATGGGATCGCTGCATTTTTTCACCGCATGAATGATTTAGATATTCCCGTCTCTGTAGTGCAAAAATGTCACTTATGTGCTTTAGGAAAAGATGCAGAAAGCTTATTGTCTTTTTGTGGCAAGGTGGATTTAATTCCAGCAGAATCTAGCCCAGCCGGAATTGTGGCTGAATTAGCAAAACTTCCGCAAATTCAAGATAAAAAAGTGCTGATACCTGCTCCAGAAGTGGTTGGTTTGCCTGAACCTGATGTTGTACCCAATTTAATTACGGATTTGCAGAAATTGGGTATAGAAGTAACTCGTGTGCCTACCTATATCACGCAGGGTTTAAACAAAAGTATCTACGGTATTGAATTAAACCTGATACGTCAAGGAACTATTGATGTAATTGCCTTTAGTAGCACAGCGGAAGTAGAAAGCTTTTTGACAATGGTCAATTCGCCAAGCGATTATGAACGTTGCATTATTGCATGTTTTGGCCCGTATACAACTGCTAATGCGCGAAAGTTGGGTATGAATGTCTCTATCGTGTCTAGAGATTATAGTTCATTTGAGGGATTTGCTGAAGCGATGTCTACGACGGGCTACGCCTACGCAGCATTTTCTCCTCTGTGATTTTGATGTGGAGCTTTTGGTACATATAAACTAGCCCCACTAACCGTTTGAGAATCTAAAATAGTCAACCATAATCAACTCTAGACTAGCAGCACATAAACCCGTAGTATCGAAAATGGAGTTTATATTGAGTTAGGACTTTTGACATGGCAACTTACAAAGTTACATTA
>NZ_JBDNJQ010000367.1:0-1433 GCF_051172895.1 Nostoc sp. CALU 1950
AGGCTGCCGTTGGCAGCCTCTCTCACCCCAAGTTGTAGTAAATTGAATGATGATTCGATTTTGGGATGTTTGAGGTGTCAATACAATTAACAGATTCATTGAAAAAGTTATTGAAGGAAACCGCACATCAATTAAGAGGAGCAGCTAAACGTAAATTTATAGCACAAACAGTTGTGGCATTAGGACACGGAGGACAGTCTCTAGCAGAGCGAGAGTTAGGATGGAACCGTGTAACTATTGGGAAAGGAATTAAAGAATTAAATAGTGGTATCACTTGTGTGGATAATTATCAAGGTAGAGGAAGAAAAAAAGCAGAAGAACACCTACCAACTCTTTTAGAAGATATAAAAAAACTAGTCGATTCTCAAAGTCAAATAGACCCAAGTTTTAAAAGTCAAAGACTCTATACCCGGCTGGGCGCATCTGTTGTAAGACATCAATTAATTGAGAAATTTGGTTATGTTGAAGAAGAATTACCAACTTCAGAAACAATTCGCGTTAAGTTAAACGATTTAGGATATCGCCTGAAACGGGTTGCCAAAATTCAACCTCAAAAAAAATTCCCGAAACTGATGCAATCTTTGAGCAATTAGCTATAGTTCACCAAGAAACTTCAGAAGATCCAAGCGTTTTACGCTTAAGTTTGGATGCCAAAGCTCGTGTCAATATCGGCTCCTTTGACCGTGGCGGTAGAAATCGAGTACCAACGGAAACTGATGACCATGACTTCAAACCAAAAACAACTGTGGCTCCTTATGGCATCTTCCTTCCAGAGCTTGACGAGCTATTTTTATATTTCACAGAATCCAAAGTAACTAGCGATTTTATCGTTGACATTTTAGGGGATTTTTGGAAATCAGAAAGCTGGCGATTTTCGGAAATAAAAACTTTACTTATTAATCAAGATAATGGAGGAGAGAATAGTTCTCGACGTACTCAGTTTATGAAACGTATAGTTGAATTTGCTCAATCACACAAATTAAATATACGTTTAGCTTATTATCCTCCCTATCACAGTAAATATAATCCCATTGAAAGAACTTGGGCTGCCTTGGAAAATCATTGGAATGGCAGCATTTTAGATGAAGTTGAAACTGCATTAAATTTTGCTAAAACTATGACGTGGAATGGGAAAAATCCAGTTGTTAAGTTAGTTACTCAGACTTACTCTAACGGAGTCCGTCTAACTAAAAAAGCTATGCAAGAAATTGAAAATAAGATTGAACGTTTGACTAATTGTACCGAAGATAATTTACCAAATTTAGGTAAGTGGTTTATTGATATCTTTTGTGGAGTAACGTAATTTCCAAAAAGTTAAAAGCGCCAAAATAATCGATATCAATATCAATTTTGCTCACTGCATTTAAGAAGTATCTTTGTGCAGACATTTGTCTTGCATATTTAAGGAGGGAGAGAGGTTGCCGTCGGCAACC
>NZ_JBDNJQ010000368.1:0-1418 GCF_051172895.1 Nostoc sp. CALU 1950
CCATTGGTGTCAAGTTAAAGCAGATGCCCAGATGTCAAGCGACCTTGCGGCGTTGCGTCGGTGTCGTTGACGAATAGCTTTTACCAAGCCCATAGAACGCTGATGCTCTACTAACCAAGGAATTAGTTGTAGTTGTGGGTTTTGCGATCGTGCGCGCTCGAAAAAATATAAGCTGCGAAAGACCATTTCTACTGAAATACGTTCTAAGGGCTGCTGTAAAGCCACAGCGACATCGGCAGACAAATCATTAAGGACAGCATAGAAAATCCAAGTAGCATAGACTTGCATTTGTACACCATTAGTGCCGCCAACCCATAAATAAGATAAACCCAACAAACGTTTAGTCAGTAAAAATGCATCTTCGATTTGCCAACGTCGGCGATACAAATCACAGACTTGTTGTGGAGAAAGTTGTTTTGGGTCAAGAACATTAGTCAAGTAATAATACCAAGTCTTGCCCCATAGTACTGACACTTGACGCATCGGGTAGCGACAAGGATCAGTGTGATGAAATCCCATTTGAATAATTTCGTCTTTATAGTGAGAACTACTCGAAAGAACGCGCACTACTTGATAGCGCACCTTGGCTTTTTGTCTAGTTAAAATATATTTTCCTTGCTCCGTTAGGGTATCAAACCACTCAAATCCATAGAAGCCCATATCTGTTATGAGTAAACCACCTACTGGCAAGCGTACTTGTAGTTCTTGCCACCACTTTGTTTCATTGCGTTTAGCGTCAGCATCAAAAAACGCGGCAACTGGGCGGTGAGTAAATGCTTCCACTACCATCAACATCTTCCCTCCCAAAACAGCACCTGTTTTTTCTTGGAGTTGCCCCAAATGTTTTTTGATGGCTTCTAAAGTCGATGCATCCGCAATCCATACTGCACTGAACGATGATGCTACCGATACCCACATTGGTGCAACTTCCGTAGTGTTTTTTTTGGCTATTAGACGCTCCATTACTTGCTCAAACAGCTTAATAAACAACTCTGCTGGCAAGCTCTCCAGGCGTTGAGATAGAGCTTGCCGACTCACAGACATCGCCTTAACCCACAACAATCCTTCAACTTCCAGGCAGCGCAGCACATCTGTTAAATGCTGTATTTGTCGATACACTAGACTCAATACTATTGCTGCCATTACTGGTAGGGTTAGTACGCGATCGCGCAAACTACGTTCTTTGTCTTTTACCCCTTTGAGATTAGCAAATGTACCTGGGCTTATTAACTCAAACAGTCTAGATTCTATCTCTTGGCTTGATGGGGCGGGGGAGGTGACTCGATGCCGAAAATCTGGATTCCCTTGTTTTTTGCGCGGTTTACTCATGACTAGTATCAACAGCACTGTCTTGAGTTTAACTATTGAGTTTTACCCACTTGACAAGACTCTAATTTTCTTAACTTGACACCAATGGC
>NZ_JBDNJQ010000371.1:0-1343 GCF_051172895.1 Nostoc sp. CALU 1950
TACTGGAGTTTAGACTAAACCATAAAAAAGGACTCAGCAGGGCTGAGTTAATAATAGACTTGTTAAAAGTATGAACGAGCTTTGATATTAAACGGCAATAGCTGGTTCTTTGCGTGGCTTTGTTGCTCGTTTTTTAACAGTGGGATATCGGTTTTTACGGCTACGGGTTTTTCCTGATTTCCAACCCGGTGACTTTCCGCGAGGTTTAGGTGGAGTGGCTGGTGTACCAATCGCCGCTAAAACTCCCCCCATAGCTTGGGCGACTCTTCCAGGAGTCAATTTATCAAGAGATTTCTGCCAGGGTAAAGGGTTGTCAGCAACAATATCACGGGCTAACCATAACTCCCAAGTCATCATAGGCATCAAGTCACTCCATCGCTCACATTGTTTGGGAGTACCCAACTTTGGTACAGTCCAATGTAAGCGCTGTTTTAAAAAACGATACCAGTGGTCAATAGTAAAGCGACGCAGATAGAATCGCCAAACTTCTTCTAAGGTCGGCATTTGTTCTCCGACCCATGCTAACCATAAAGGTTTGGATACTCTTAAGTTACCTTGAGCATCGAGACGTTCAACCCTCAAGACTAGCATCGGGCGTGTAGCCGCCTTACGAAAATGCAAATTTTTCCACAGGCTAATACGCACCCGTCCCAATTTCGGATCATTCTCTTCCAAGATAGATGCCACTTCACCCCATGTTACGGGTTCATTAAGTTGAAATTTAGCACCATGCTTTTTTGGACGACCCTTACCAGAATAAGCTTCAGGTTCGCCCCATAAACAAAGGTTTGAACGCAACCGGACTAGAATATCTGCTGGAATATCGGTAGTCTTTAGGATAAATGGCGCACACCCATATTCACTATCCCAAACAGAAATGGGTCTGCTGGGCAGATGTTCACATACCTGTTTTAATTGCCAAACTGCTTTTTCAATCGGATTTTCCCAACTGGTGATCCGCTCATGTCTCAAGGGTAATGCCCAACTACCTGAATCCTCTGGTATCCAAGCAATTGTACTGTATCCTTGACCAATGGTTATAGGCTTATCTCCCGCTATGGATGTCCCACTATGCTCATAAGTCCTCTCTTGTAGCGTTACTGCATCAGGGCGAGGCCAGTTTGTGTGGTCGCCTGCTAACAAGGGTCGTCCCTCTACTGGTATCTGTTTGATGTATAACTGCATCAATTTCTGTCGCTGTGGTCTGCTATCTTGTAGCGCTTCATAAATACTTGGCCACTTGCGTCTGAATACTGGTGATAAGGATAAATCTGCTAAGGAATAAACGTTGCGGGTCAGCAATATCGCATCTGTTAATTCAAAGGTGGCATCTTTGGCTCTAC
>NZ_JBDNJQ010000372.1:0-1341 GCF_051172895.1 Nostoc sp. CALU 1950
TTAGTTGCACTCACAAAACAACTGGTAATGGGTTCCATATTGTTGCCCAACAGTCCCATTCCTCCAGATTTCGCCAGTGCCCTCAATGTAATGAATTGACTCTCACTCATGACGAGAAAACTGTTCAATCACCTACACGAGCTAGTAATGGAAAACGACTAATTACTGATGAGTGCCACAATTGTTCTTACCATAATCAGCGAGAGGAAATAATTCCTCGTTTGCCTCCACCACCACCTCCCAGCAGTTCTTGGGGTAGCGGTGGCGGCGGTGCTGGTGGTAGCTTCGGTGGCGGCAGTAGCAGTGGTGGTAGCGGTGGTAGCTTCGGTGGTGGCAGTAGCGGTGGCGGCGGTGCTGGTGGTAGTTGGTAAATAATTTTATGAGCAGTCAAGATAAAAGAATTCCCGAAGATTTTGCCCCAGAAGTGCTGGAGCTAGCCTCGCGCTATTATGCCAATCACACTCAAAGTTATTCAGCTTCGGAGTTGGTAGTCGCAGGTAAAGAAGTTGATATTCCTGCTGAATTTATTCAGCAAGCCATTCTGGATGTACAAGCAAGGCATAAGCAACAACAACAGCAACAACAGCAATTAGCCTATCGGTATCAAAGACTACTAATGGTTGTCACTGGCGTAATAGCTGCACTGAGTGTCTGGAGTGCCTGGACTTACAACTCCATCCAAAATAGTAACTCCAGAGTAAAAGCAGCTTGGGCACAAGTCGAAAATCAACTCCAACGACGTGCTGATTTGATCCCTAACCTTGTGAATGTCACCCAAGCTTATGCCAAACAGGAAAAAGAGTTAGTTTCTTTATTAATCCGATCACGCCAAGCTTATTTGCAAGCAACGACTCCCGATCAAAAGGGTGCTGCAACAGTGCAAGTTAATCAAGCAATTGACCGTTTCCGTG
Organism: Nostoc sp. CALU 1950; assembly: GCF_051172895.1. Taxonomy (NCBI): domain Bacteria; kingdom Bacillati; phylum Cyanobacteriota; class Cyanophyceae; order Nostocales; family Nostocaceae; genus Nostoc; species Nostoc sp. CALU 1950. Next base: position 912 of record NZ_JBDNJQ010000372.1, read on the forward strand.
ATTATGCCAGCGTCAATCCCCAATTACAATCAAGCCAACTATTTACCAATCTTCAATACGAACTTACGGGTACTGAAAATCGTTTAGCTGTAGAGAGAATGCGTTATAATCAAGCAGTGCAAGCTTATAATCAAAAAATTCAAAGTTTTCCTAACTTCTTAGTTTCTAATACTCTTGGGTTTGAGAAGAAAGAATTTTTCCAAGCTACAAATACTGGTATTCCCAAAATTGAAATTTTTGGGGAATGAAAAGTAATAATAACCTAGCGTGGCAAAACTTACTAGAGAAGAGAGGAAATCCTGTAATCTTGACCTTGTAGCGAAATAATGGTGCAAAAACTTGGCATGAAATTGTTTAAAACCAGAGGCAACATCGTTTGAAGTACTCGATTGTGTTCAAAAAAAATGCCCCTCGTGCGGTCAAGCAATGC
>NZ_JBDNJQ010000373.1:0-1316 GCF_051172895.1 Nostoc sp. CALU 1950
AGCGTCTAGTAGAGAAGGATTTAAAACAGTTGCGGCTACAGCCAAGAAAAGTAATCGTCATCAGCCAAAGCCTAAAGAAGTAGCATCCATTGAAGCTATACAACAGAGTTTATTGGAGAATTTTGGACAGATCAAAGACCCAAGAGTAGAGCGAACAAAGAAACATCAACTCACAGATATTTTGCTGATTGCGATTCTAGCTGTGATAGCTGGAGCGCAAGGATGGGAAGACATAGAGAATTACGGTATCAGTAAGCAAAAATGGTTAGAAGAGTTTTTAGTATTACCAAACGGAATACCCGACGCTCGAAGACTCGCTACCGCTTCGCTATCGGATGACACCTTCCGACGGGTATTTGAGTTTATTAACCCAGAAGAATTGAATCGTTGTTTCTTGAGATGGATAGAAACCCTGGTGACAAAGATGGGAGGGGAGATAATTCCCATAGACGGAAAAACTATTAGGGGTTCTTACGACCGAAATCAAGATAAATCAGCGTTGCACCTGATTAGTGCCTGGGCAAGTGAACAAAGTTTGGTATTAGCACAGATGAAAGTGGAAGATAAATCGAATGAGATTACAGCTATTCCCGGATTATTAGAGTTACTAGATATTACAGGCTCTATCATCACCATTGATGCAATGGGGACTCAAACCGAGATTGCCAAGAAGATTATCGACAAAAAAGCAGATTACGTTCTGGCACTCAAGGCTAATCACCCCACTCTGTATCATCAAGTAGAACAATGGTTTGAAACAGCATCTGCACAAAATTTTCAAGGTATTGATCTTAGTTATGACCAACGGATTGAAAAAGGACATCATCGCACAGAAATCCGTCAAGTTTGGTCTGTTCCAGTTTCTGCACTTGGTGAACTTTACCAACCCCGAATCTGGGCTGGACTCCAAAGTTTGGTTATGGTTGTTCGGGAGCGTCGTCTTTGGAACAAAACTACTCGTGAGGTTCAATTTTATCTAACTTCTTTACACAGTGATGCTCAACTTTTAGGTCGAGCTATCCGCAAACATTGGGGTATTGAAAATCAGGCTCATTGGACACTTGATTGTACTTTCGGTGAAGATGCTTGCCGCATTCGCTCTTTCCATAGTCCCCGGAATTTTGCTCTTTTACGACGCATTGCTCTCAATGCCCTCAATCGTGAACAAACTTACAAACGTAGTCTCCGACAAAAAATGAAACGGACTGGTATGGATAACGATTACATGATTCGGGTTCTCAGTTCCGGTTTCATTGACTCTACATTAGATTCCTCTCAGCCCTTATGTCAAGCCTAATTGAGATGCTCTTACCCTG
>NZ_JBDNJQ010000374.1:0-1296 GCF_051172895.1 Nostoc sp. CALU 1950
GACTTGAAGAGTTTCGTCAAGTAGCTTACAAATATTTAGGTAGAGCCAAAGATGCGACCTTTGAATTAACAGATGCCATATTGCTGACCCGCACTGTCTATTCCTTAGCAGACTTATCCTTATCACCAGTATTCAGACGCAAGTGGCCAAGTATTTATGAAGCGCTACAAGATAGCAGACCGCAGCGACAGAAATTGATGCAGTTATACATCAAACAGATACCAGTAGAGGGACGACCCTTGTTAGCAGGCGACCACACAAACTGGCCTCGCCCTGATGCAGTAACGCTACAAGAGAGGACTTATGAGCATAGTGGCACATCCATAGCAGAAAATAAACCGATTACCATTGGTCAAGGATATAGCACAATTGCTTGGATACCAGAAAAATCAGGTAGTTGGGCCCTACCCTTGAGACATGAACGGATCACAAGTGCCGAAAGTCCAATTCAGAAAGCGGTTTGGCAACTTAAACAGGTGTGTAAGCATTTAGCCGTTAGACCAATTTCAGTTTGGGACAGTGAGTATGGTTGTGCCCCTTTTTTGTTAAAAACTGCGAGTATTCCAGCAGATATTTTGGTACGATTGCGTTCAAATCTTTGTTTATGGGGCGAGCCAGGAGCTTATTCGGGTAAGGGCTGTCCCAGGAAACATGGTGATAAATTCAAGTTGAATGAACCAACAACATGGAGCCAAGTAGCATCTGTCTTCGAGGTAGATGATCCGAAACTAAAACGGGTACGGGTTAGCTTGTGGAAAAATCTGCATTTCCGTAAAGCGGTGACGCGTCCGATGTCAGTTTTAAGAGTTGAACGTCTTGATGTTCAAGGTAATCAACGAGTATCGAAACCTTTGTGGTTAGCTTGGGCAGGAGAAGAAATGCCTCCCTTAGAAGAAGTTTGGCAACTTTACTTGCGTCGCTTTACAATTGATCACTGGTATCGCTTTTTAAAACAACGACTCCACTGGACTGTTCCCAAGCTAAGTACCCCCAAGCAATCTGAAAGATGGAGTGACTTAATGCCCCTGATGACTTGGGAGTTGTGGTTAGCCCGTGATATCGTTACTGACAACCCTTTACCCTGGCAAAAATCAATCGATAATTTGACTCCTGGACGAGTCGCTCAAGCTATGGGTGGAGTTTTTGCGGTGATTGGTACTCCAGCCCTTCCACCCAAACCTCGCGGAAAGTCCCCTGGTTGGGAAGAAGGAAAAAAGCGTCACCGTAAAAACCGATGCCCGATTGTTAAAAAAACAGTAACACGACCACGTAAAGAAGCATCTGTTGCTGTTTAAT
>NZ_JBDNJQ010000375.1:0-1274 GCF_051172895.1 Nostoc sp. CALU 1950
AGAGACTGCTGATTAATTCCTGATTTTTTTAGTTGGGTTTCAATAGTTCTAGTGAGTAAAGTCATTTGATGCCAACGAATTAGATCAGGTTGATAATCAACTAACCATCCCAATTTCTCTCTGATTTTTTTGTTAATCACGTTTAGCTCGCTATTTCCAGCTAATTCAACCAAGGTATCTACAGAGCAATTTAATAAATTCAGACCCCATTCAGTCAGCCTTTCAACATTAAAATACCGACACTGCGAACGTTGTGTAGGAGGAGATAAAAAAGATAATTCTGTTTGTTGTAACTGTTGCCTACAGATATTGCATTTTTTGATAAATGACTGATATCTATCATCAGAATTTAACTCATATTTTAAAAGCAAAGCCATTGCATGAGTCACATCGTGAGTATAAATTAAGTCTTCATTCTCTTGTTTATAAAGCTTTATGCCACGAGCTAAGTCGCTACTGTGGTCAGCCACTATTTGTATTGGTTTCCCAACCCGCAATGTCAGTTCATCAAGCTTTTCCTTTATATTTTCACCTCTTGTTGAGTCCATAATATAAAGCCCTAAAAGCTCTACATCTTGGTGAGAAAGTCCTCTCTCTGAAGGTATAATTTCTTCAACAAGGTGTTGTTGTGAAACACCTAAAACTACAAGAGCTTTTTGTTTTCCTAGTTCCAATGTAAAATCAACGATAAATATCCAATCGCTTCTATATTCTTTTTCGCGGTTAAGTTCGTATAATCCAATCCGTCCTAGCCATTTCCTAATACAAGTAAAACTTGGAGTTTTACGTGATTCTAAGAAGTTATTAAAAAATAATTCTAAGGTTTTTTCTATTCCTCTAAAACTCGTACCACATTTAATTAAAAGTTGTATACTCATCAGTACTATATCAACTGTATAATGATGATTTTTAGCATTCAATTCTTCTGTATCGCCACTTGTTTCTAAATTAGACGAACTTGCGTCTAATTCATCTTTTTTTCCTCTACGCAGACCTCTCCCTTCTCAAGAGAAGACCCTTTCTCTGCTGCGATAGCGCGATTTTTCCAATACTCCCGTGATGCTGATAAATCTCTTACTTTTATTTCTAAAGCTCTCAGCTTTTTCTGTTTTTCTAAAGCTTTTTCTTTCCAATTATCTCGACCTGCGCGAAACAAGCGGGCTAATCTGCTAGTTGGGCTTTTGAATTCCACTTTTCTTTTACCTTTCCTAAATAAGACGACATAGTTATTGTATGAAAAATATCACTGAAAAACTCACAAAGTCAACAGACTA
>NZ_JBDNJQ010000377.1:0-1251 GCF_051172895.1 Nostoc sp. CALU 1950
CTGCGTTCCAGTCCCTATCTTGAGTATGTCCACAATGAGGACAAATATGAGTTCTAGTGCTAAGAGTCTTTTTGACAACTTCACCACAGCTAGAACAATTCTGACTGGTGTAGTGGGGCGGGACTGCAATAGTTACCACGCCGAAGACCTTACCAAAGTACTCAACCCATTCACGGAACAGCGACCACGACGCATCACTAATAGATTTAGCCAAGCGATGATTCTTGACCATATTCCGCACCTGCAAATCTTCATACGCCACAAGGTCGTTAGACCTTACCACGCACCTTGCCGTCTTTACAGCAAAGTCTTTACGCTGGCGACTTACTTTGAGGTGCTTACGCGCAAGCTTATTTCTAAACTTGACTCTATTTTGAGAACCCTTTTTAGTTTTAGACAAACGGCGTTGCAACCGTTTCAAAGACTTCTCACTTTTACGCAAGTGCCGGGGATTAGCAATAGTTTCCCCATTGCTATCAGTGTAGAAGTGGCTCAAGCCAACATCAATACCAATAGTTTTACCCGTTGGTTCTCGCCTTTCTACTCGCTCTTGGTCGATACAAAATTGGCAATAATAGCCATCTGCACGACGCACAACCCGCACTCTCTTAAACTGTTTAAGTTGGTAGAAATGCAGGTCACGAGTTCCCCAGAGCTTGAAAGTTCCTGCTTTAAACCCATCAGAGAAAGTGATATACCTGCGGTCATCAGAAAGTTTCCATCCACAAGTTTTGTATTCAACAGAACCATGTGTCTGATGCTTCTTGAACTTTGGAAATCCCTTTAATCCTTGCTTACCTTTCTTGCAGTTATCAAAAAACCGAGCGATTGCAGACCACGCCCTTTCAGCGCTAGCTTGCCTTGCCATCGAGTTCAACTTGGCGACCCAAGGAAACTCAGTATTAGCAGCAAGCACAGCGCAGAACTTACTCAGGTCGTATCGCCCAATGCCCTTGTTATCCATCCAGTATCTAAGGCTTGCATTGCGAACAAAACGCGCAGTTCTAATCGCTTCATCAAGCGCTTGATACTGTCCGTCTTGTCCTTCAAGTTTGGCCTCAAATACCAGCATCTTTACGTCATGTACACTAACGTAAATCATAACATAGATTTGCGAAAAACTCAACTATTCCCCTTCCCTCACTGGCTTGTAGCCAGTCATGGTTGTGGAATGTTTCGTTTTTCGCCCTCGATTCATCTCGCCGCCAAATCTATAGATTATGGCGGGAGCCTTCTCTCCGATTTAGGTAA
>NZ_JBDNJQ010000378.1:0-1243 GCF_051172895.1 Nostoc sp. CALU 1950
AACACGAATAATTTTCCCAAAAATTCCCGAAAAATGCACAAAGTCAACAGCCTACTACTAGCCCCCTGCCTTCTTCAAGTTCGCAGTTCCTAACAAGTGACTATTTTTTGATAGAGTAATGCTTTGTCGAACCCTCTTCATCTCTATGTCCCAGGTATTGCCGCTCCCCCAATCGTTGCATCCAGACCTACCCCTCACGGCTCTTGCGCCAATGCAGGATGTAACAAACCTCTGGTTTATGAAGGTGATTGCCCACTACGGCAGTCCTGACTACTTTTTCACCGAGTATTTCCGCGTGAATGATACCTCACGGCTCAATCGTGGCATTTTGACAGCAATCACCGAAAACGACACAGGTCGCCCCGTTTTTGCTCAAATGATTGGCGAAAGCATTCCAGATTTAGTGAGAACAGCAAAGGAACTCTGCAACTATAATATCGCTGGAGTTGACTTGAATATGGGCTGTCCAGCACCTAGAATCTATCGCAAAAATGTTGGGGGTGGATTGTTGCTCTCACCAGAAAAAGTGGATCGGATTTTGGGAGAACTGCGTTCTGCTGTGAACGATCGACCTTTGACCGTTAAGATGCGTGTAGGCTTTGAAAATACAGATAACTTTTACAAAATTCTAGATATAATCAATCGCCACAGCATTGATTTGCTGAGTTTGCATGGTCGCACTGTGAAAGATATGTACCACGGGGCAGTGAAATATAATTTGATTGCTGAAGCAGTCAAACGGGTTCATTGTCCAGTGCTTGCCAATGGCAATATCGACTCTGCGGCAACAGCTGTGGAAGTGCTTTCTCAAACGGGCGCGGCGGGTGTGATGGTGGGACGCTGGGCGATCGGGAATCCTTGGCTTTTTAATCAAATTCGGCAGGCTTTGCGCTTCGAGACGATCACGCCCGTTCCTTTAGTAGAGGTACGCAACTATATCGATCGTTTATGGCAAACCCCCACAGCGGCAACTATGCCAGTGCGATCGCGCGTAGGCTACCTCAAAATGTTCCTCAACTACATTGCCCTGAGTGTTGACACTGAGGGTCATTTCCTACGGCTGATGCGACATACCCAGACTGAGGTAGAAATGTTTAACCTCTGCGATCGCTTTCTCCTTACTGATCTTACGAAAACTTTAGCCCTAGCACCCTCCTTGAGTGTGTAAATCAAGGGATGATTCTTGTAGCAATACTTGTCGGTTAAGGGGAAAAGGGGAAGGGGAAAGGGGAAAGAAAAAACC
>NZ_JBDNJQ010000379.1:0-1229 GCF_051172895.1 Nostoc sp. CALU 1950
TAATTCCATTTGGTTTGCGTTCTCTCATATCGCTTTTAGTCTAAACTCCAGTAATGAGTCCATCGGCCACTACGGGTGTTAACTCTTCATTGGAAACTTCTTGCTAATTTGCCTGCTCGTGTCGCTTGCCAAATATGTCGAATCTACTTATCAGCCTAAAATCTACTCTAGGTAAGCGATAGCGGAAATCTTGAATACGAGTAGCGCCCATCTCAATAAGTACAGTCTTTGCAACTAACAGGACGAACGCAAGATGAATGAAACTCGTTCTCTGGCTCTATATCAATACTACTTTTTTGGCAAATGATCATTTAATTTGTCAAGAAATACCGTTTTATCCTTTTTTTTGTGCGGATCTTGTTTGGGCTTTTTGATTTCTTTATTGCCCTTTTTTTCCTTCGACATAATTACTCTCCAATGTGGTGATGAATAGGATTGCTAGAATGCTAGTAAAGTGTTTCTCAAAGATATTATTTAGAATGTCTGAGAAACTGCTACAAGCAAGTTTTTTTAGGATAATCAAAATCGTTATATCATCGGTTTTCTCAATTATTCTATTCTTTGGTATCTGATATTTGGTTAATATTTGAGTTTTTGATAGAGGAATACAGCGTTTTGCAACTATATAAGGTACAATCTCCCCAACCCGCGAGTTGGGTATTTCTGTACTTCACAAAGTTGAAATCTGCTGTATATCCAGAAGAATCTGCATCTGAACGGATAATCAGATTATTGCCATCTTTTAATTAAAGTATTTGGCAGAATTTCAGGGCGCAATGTTTAGCATTTAGGTAGTCTTTGTGTCTCTAAGATTAGCCCTGCTTATTTTTGCTCCTCTCAGGCTTACCCAATTTAGATTGGCACTACCTAAATCTGAGTCACTCAAGTCTGAGTTTCTCAAATTTGCCACAGTAAAATCTGCTTGCCTCAAAGCAAGCTTTAATTAGGCTTATCCCTTTCAAGTTTGCCTGCTTAAAATTTCTTTCCCCGGCTGCATATCGCCTTAAAACTTCATTGGCATCCGTATTGGTTGCCTCGCAACGTGTAGCGTTGTCGCTTTTTTTATATTTTCATTATAGCAGCTATATTTTAATAAAAAATTGTCCAAAATAGGACACAGATGATTTATTTGCTATCAGCATTACCGGATGAAACTTATTTTGTCAAAAATTGAATATAGCGTTTACCAGTCTAATGAAGTACACTAATTAAAATAAATCAGTGTATCT
>NZ_JBDNJQ010000038.1:0-52255 GCF_051172895.1 Nostoc sp. CALU 1950
CTAACTCCTAACTCCTAACTCCTAACTCCTAACTCCTAACTCCTAACTCCTAACTCCTAACTATTGTCCTAGCCGCCGCTGACTGGTGGAATTAGCACGACTTCATCCCCATCTTGCAGTAGGGTATCTGGTTCAACAAATATTAGATTAATCCCAAAACGGGTGATATCACGCCATTGGGAGAGTTCAGGGTGTTCAGCTATGAGGCGATCGCATACTGCTTTGACTGGCATACTATTAGGAAATTCCAGTACCAGTTCCGAAACCTTAAAGGCTTCTTGATAAGCAGCGAACAATTTGACGGTAACAGTGATTGCAGATTTAGACATACAACATATCTTTGGCAGTACCACCAAGTGGTTAATACTTGAAAAGCACCCTGACTCTTGAGGTTTATTATACATTAATAACTTTGGTCATTAGTCATTGGTCATTGGTGCATAACCTGCCCTTGCGATAACAGTAGCTATGCTTTTATGGTGGGTGTAAAAACTTTGTCTTTCATAGGAATAATTCAAACCACGTTAAAAATTGGGCGTGGTTTCTCTTAGACAAATGACAAATGACTAATGACCAATGACTCTCGCATTGCAGTTTGATTATTCAGCATTGAGGATTTTTGGCACTTTGAAAAATTCGCCTTCTTGTTCAGGCGCACTGTTGAGAATGCTTTCGCGGTCAGGATAGGGTTGCAATTCATCCACCCGTGTGACATTGCTGACATCAATTGCCCGTGTTGTTGGCAACACATTACTGACATCAAGTTCATTCAGTTGTTCGATATAGTCCAGAATACTTCCCAACTGGGTAGTGAATTGTTCTTCCTCTTCTGGAGTCAATTCTAAACGAGCAAGATTAGCTACTCTGTGAACTTGTTCTTGGTCAATCATGTTTTTTTTAGTTAGGAGTGAGGAGTGAGAAGTTAGGAGTTAGGAGTTAGGAGTTAATAATTCCTAACTCTTCACTTTTAGAAGAATACGTCAATTTGCGATCGCCCGGTGGTTTTCAGCCAGTTTTGAGCTTCGATGTAGTTATTGGGAGCCATGCGAATCGCTCGAATCCAATAGTCTGCGGCTTGGTCAAAGAGTGCTTCGCCAGCCTCGTTATCTCCAGATTCTTTTTCCTTTTCGCCTTGGTAATGGTAAATCACGGCGATGTTATTCAAGGCTTGGGGCATACGTGGGTTTAACTCAACTGCCTGGTGATATAGTTCTAAAGCCTTTTCGTGGTCGCCATTGCTGGCATAGATTAGCCCCATATTGTAGAAAATATAGCCGCGATCGTTAGTATCTTCCTCTAGTGTTAGGGCTTCTTCATAGTATTCCAATGCCTCTGCATATTCCCCTTCCGCTTGGGCAGACATCCCATCTCGATAATAAACAAACGCTTCTTTAGCTTTTTTGTTGGTTGGCAGGATCTTCAGGATGATATCTGCCATCACTGTAAAGGATTTGTCAACAAAATTATCGTTCTTTTGTGTTCTTGGCATATTTGTCTCTGGGTATTGGGGACTGGGGATTGGGGACTGGGGATTGGGGCATTGGGGAATGGGGCATTGGGCATGGGTTATTCTCTATGTCCCCCTCATCTCCCTCATCTCCCTCATCTCCCCAATTCCTTAGTTCACTCAATAGCTAATTTAACTGATTTGCGGGTGCATTCTTCTCACTTAGGGGTATGATACATTCCGCACTATTATGCCGAGAGTTGTTTACCAAGGTGCTAACTGGATAGGCAACCATTGCTGGCGCTGGATAGGGACGCAATAGCTGCTGTAGGGTTTGGGGCGTTTGCACTTGCGAATCTAGCCATAAATCGTAATCTTGTGGCTCCAAAACCACTGGCATCCGCTCGTGGATGGGTTGGAGTAATTCGTTAGCTGCCGTTGTCAAAATTGTACAAGAGATTATTTCCTCGTTGGCAGGCGAACGCCATTTCTCCCACAAACCTGCAAAGCCGAAGGGTTGCCCATCTTGGAGACGAAAATAAAACGGCTGCTTCTTACCTTCTTGGCGTTGCCACTCATAAAAGCCATCAGCTAGCACTAAACAGCGTCTGTGCTTAAAAGCCGAGCGAAAAGCGGGTTTTTCGGCAACAGTTTCTGCCCTCGCGTTAATCAGCTTTGCCCCCATTCCTGCATCTTTCGCCCATGACGGAATTAACCCCCAATGCAACTGCTTAAATTCACGCTTTTCGCTTTCGGGATTTTGTAACACTGTTGCCACCATTTGCGTAGGTGCAATGTTATATTCGGCTGCTAAATCTGGAACTGACTCTACATGGAAAACTTGAGATAATCCTTCTGACGACTGGTTTAGAGTAAATCTTCCACACATACTTTTATTCTCGACCGTTGACTGTATTAAACATCTCATTCTAGAAATAAATAATAATTTTTTTTATTTTCTCGGATAATTTTATGTAGTACGCTCAGATGCTAAATATTAAAAAAAATATCCGGTTTTGGGAAAATCTTTTGGTAAGATATTGTATTTTGAACCTTCAGTTATCAACATATTCCTAACTGCATTTTAGCATGAAACTACTGCGTCTGTACGATTTTTTACCTTCTGGCAATGGTTATAAGATACGTCTTTTATTGACACAACTAGGTATGCCTTTTGAGAGAATAGAGCTTAACATCTTGAAAGGCGAGACTCGAACACCAGAATTTTTAAGTAAAAATCCCAACGGTAAGATACCTGTTCTGGAAATCGAGCCAGGGAAATATTTGGCAGAATCAAATGCCATATTAGTGTATCTAAGTGAAGGCACAGAGTTTTTACCTTATGATCGCTTTTTACGAGCGCAAGTGCTGCAATGGTTGTGTTTTGAACAATATAGCCTTCAGCCTTTTATTGCTAAATCAAGATTTTGGATTTCTATTTTAGGTAAAACTGAAGAATATAGTGAAGCTATCAATCAAAACCGTGAACCAGGTTATGCAGCACTAAACTTGATGGACAAACATTTAACTTCTCACACTTTTTTTGTAGGGGAGCGTTACACAATCGCTGATATCGCCTTGTTCGCCTACACTCATGTAGCTGATCAAGGTGGGTTTGATTTGACACAATTTCCTGCTATCCAAGCGTGGATAGAAAGAGTCAAAGCTCAATCAAGGTATATCAGTATTACACAAGCATAAAAATTAGATTTTGTGAGTTTCTGTCTCTCGTTTCTTGGTTCTAGTAGAGCATTTACTGGGTGAGATATAGCCTCACATTCTTCAAGAGGTAGAAGAGTTTTCAAAAAAGGTGTTAGTAAGCAGCAACTAAGTACCTGTATCAATTTCTAACAGCTTTTGCCGCGAGGACAAACCTGACTTAATTCTGATATGAGATTTGGGTAAATCAAATTTCTCTGCTAGTAGTTTAATTAACTCTTCATTAGCCTTACCATCAACTGGGGGAGATTTTAAATACACAGTCAGACTGCCATCAGGTTGTTCTTCAATCTTTTGCTGTTTTGAATTAGGTTTAACCTTGACTTTTTTTTGCATAACCTATTCCGTGTAATTGTCGCAGCCACAACCAACCTAAAACACAACCCAATACATAATGAGGAAAATCCCACCAAACAAAGGTGGTGCCAAGTAACAATTTACCTATCAAGGTGGCGCGAATCTCCTCTAATAGTGGCGGATGCCAAAGTTGCAAGAATTCTAGTATACAGGTGATGACAAAAACCCATATAGGAATTTGAATTATCGCTGCCCGACTTCTGAAAAACCAAAATGCGAACAGACACCAAAATATTTCGTAAAATACAGCTGCTCCGTAGTCATTAAACCACTGATCAGCAGGCCCATTATAATACTTAAACAAAAAGCCCATCGGTATAACGATGAGCACAGAAAGAATAATAAATATTGTTTGGTTACGGTTTTGGCGCATTTTCTACAGACTAGAGACTAAGCAAAATTTTAGCCTCTACTATAGGAATCCGCTTTGATTTCTGAACTGATTTGCGTAGGCAGGGAATAGGCAATAGGCAATAGGCAACAGGAAAGAAGGCTTCTTAGTTGTACTGAGTTTTTTCAGAAATCAAATATGAGTCCTATATCCCTTTGTCAATAATTCGTAATTTGGGATATTACACGTTAAGGATATCTTCTGCTACCTGCACCCACCACACCAATTTTGTGGCGATAGGAGAGTTCGGCACCGAACCACCCCGAAACACTAGTTAGTGTACCGACAATAAGCGAGATTAACAGTCCCCAAGGTAGTATTCGGGACTCAGCGTCGCCCCAACGCAGGAGAAAGTTGATGAGTGATAAAACTAAAATAGAAACGTTAAGTATCAAATGCGTCCAACCTGCGGTACGCTTGCGGACTCGTTCAATTTTCAAAAAGTCGCTGAGGCCGATCGCAGATGCAAGTACGCCTCCAGCTAATCCGAGTCCGATTAACCATAACGAAGCCCTAGCCCAAAAGAAGTCACCAGTTAACCAGTAGCCGATATCACTTCCCAAGGCGGCGGCTAAAAAGGCTATGGGAAAGATGACACTCAATGGGTGTAGAGGATGTCCTGCGATCGCAACTGTGCTAGGTACACCAGTATCACGATACTCACTGTCGTTACTTTCAATAACTGGTGGAATATTTGGAAAAGGTGTTGAACTTGTTTGCGTTGTTTCTGTTGTTTCCATTATTAGTATCCTGAATTTATTAGTGTCCTATTTTTAACCGGAAGGAATTTGTTCAACATAAGCTTCAGCTTGTAGAGTTAGTTTGCCTAATTCTACGTTTAGCTGCTTAACTTGCAAACTGATTCCTTCTAAATCAAAGTTACTCAAATTCAAAATTTCGCTAGTTTGATCTATCAAAGCTCTTGTCAATTCTGGCGATATTTCTTCACTTTCACCATACTCAACATTTTCCAGAGCTACAGTTTTTCCATTAGCACTGATCGATGGTACTGCGGAAAAAGCAATTTGCTGATTTTCACCTGTTTCTACTAGTCTTATGCTGGCATTTAGTGCTACTTTCCGATCACCCGGTAATCTAAAGTCCACATGTTGAGGCTCAATAGTCCTCAGTTGCCCGTTAATATGTATTTTTTGACTTCGGAGTTGCGATCGCACATATTCTGAGTTGAAGGCACGATTAATATCAGCTTCGGTTAACACAACCTTTGCATTAGCTTCAGTAGGTTTAGTGAGTTCAATTTTGCCAAAAGCCACACTTAAAGGATTAATGGCAACATTAGTCATTTTCATTTCTAATTCCTCCGTGCGGAGGTCTTTCTGCATAACCAAACCTTCACCATCAATCGTAACTGCATCCACCTGTCCCTGAACTAGCTTTAACGGATCAGATTTGATGTTTACATCTAAATTTTCTACTTCATCTAATTGGCTAGATAATCCTATTTCGGCTGCTTTATTTAGCGCCTGCTCTCCTAATCCAGGACTGTCTGGCATTATTAAATTAACTCCTAATGAAAACATGTATATCTTTGAATCAATTTAATTAAATAAGCTAAAATTTTTATCTATCTGGCGATGGAATATAGATTGAAATTTTGTCTATCCAAAAGTAGAAGTAGGGTTTTTAGGGCGTCGATAAAGAATTGATTATCATCAGATTTACTCAAAATAAAGATTAAACACTTAATAGATAAATAATGTATCTATTTTATAACTTTAGCCAAAATCTTTTTAATGCAAGCAAAATTACACAAAATCAATAACGAAAAAACGAATTTGTTCGCGCAGTTTTTTACAGAGAATGACACATAATTATATCAAATATATAATTAATCACAAGATTTTTTAGTATGAAATTCATGCTAAAAAATTACAACCTATTTTTAAATATAATTTTTATTTATCCAATTGTCATATTCATTTGATATGAGTTACGTAGGGATAGCAAACTGTAGGCATAACTTTTAAAATAATTTTTTCAACGTAAATTTGAACCAAAATACAACATGGTTCACTGCTGAATATTTCCATAGATGAATATTGAGTAATTGAACCATCCCGACGATAAACGAAATCTTATTGATCTTTACTATCAATTAGTCATCCTAATTGAATATCATTAGCAATATGTTTTTCCATATTGGCTCTGAGTTTTGCCAAGCTATCATTTTTAGACCGAATTTCAATTGCAAAGTCGGGTGCTAAGTTAATAAATTTGCGACCTCTTCGCCTGGAGCAGTTTGTTATAAAATTGACATAAACCCTTTATTTTGTGGAGTTCTCCTGACTCCTTTTATACAATGCTCTCAGAACGCTTTACCGCAGCCCTGACTTATGCCACCCAACTGCACGCTAACCAAGTTCGTAAAGGTTCAGGTGTCCCCTATGTTGCCCACTTATTAGGTGTCGCCAGTATTGCTTTAGAATACGGGGCAAATGAAGATGAAGCGATCGCAGCCCTCTTACATGATGCGATCGAAGATCAGGGTGGCGTCGCAACACGGGAAGAAATTCGCCGCCGCTTTGGTGACAATGTAACAGCAATTGTAGATGGTTGTACTGACGCTGATACAACTCCAAAACCCCCTTGGCGACAGCGCAAGGAAGCTTATATTGCTCATATTCCTACTGCTTCTCCATCAGTTCTGCTTGTGTCATTAGCAGATAAACTATACAATGCCCAATCTATTCTTAAAGATTATCGCGTTTTAGGTGAATCACTTTGGGAACGTTTTCAGGGGCGTAAAGAAGGAACTCTTTGGTATTACCGGGCGCTTGTAGATGCCTTCAAAAAGACTGAAAGCACTGTAATCATTGACGAATTAGAACGGGTAGTTGCACAAATTGAGGTATTAGCATCTTCATAAAAAACTTTATTTACCGAGAAGTAGAAAAAAAATTCATAGGAACTAGACAAAAAGCCTTTTTACAGACACGATATAGTCATATCTCTCACAGATAAATTTTTGCTTTTAGGTTCTCTCTCTAGATAAAAAATCTCTCTCTCGGTAGATAGGTGTACTTACATGATTATGGCTGCTATTTTACCAATATGACGATAGTAAGACAAAACACCCTCAATACAAACGTAAATTCTTCAGTAAGTCCTCCAGAAAAATTGGCAGAAAAGTATATTGAAGCAGAGCGTATGCATGATGTTCTGCTTTTACTGCAAAACTTGATTAACAGTGAAGAAGCCACTGTAAAACTAATTCTGGGTTGTCTCTATGATGTTGGTTCAGTCAATCTGATCAACCAAAAGCTTCGCTCAAAGCCTCTAAACAGGGTGATGAAATTAATAGCCAGAATGTCCAAACCAGTTTTTAGAACTTTAGCTTTTAATTGGTTTAAGAAAAACTGTCCCCAACTGATTACTACTTGGTTACATACGCAGGTGTCTTTTGGAAATCTACCAAATATACCCCAACAAGTACCAATCGAAGTTACAGAACTACAACCATATTCCATACCACAGACAGAAAATCTGAGCCAAGAGATTAAAAATCTGCGTTACCAAGTCAGATGGCTAGCTGGGATTGCAATAATTGCGATCGCTGTTTTAGGAGTAGCAGCACTTGGTTAAACTGAAACCCATAAGTAGCAACGCAATCAAGTTTAATGGATTCAGCAAGCTACTTTAGACATAAAATCTATTTGGGTTTTACCGTAACGCTAAATTGTTTGTAAAATCTTCTCTATTTCTTCTGCTGCGGCTAGCTTGCTTCTTTGCAGGAGTATCTGTACTTTATGTAGTTTTAGTGCATTTGCTACACTAGCTTACTTAGAGCCTGTTTGTAAAGTAAATATTAAGTAGGGTGTGTTATTACTGTGTAAGTATTTGAGGGTTTGAGAAAGTCTAATTTAGCCGTAAGGCATCATATTTTTAGGTGCGTTACGCGCTGCTTTAATGCAACTGAAAATCTAAGGTTTACTTTATAAATGGTCTCTTTTCTGTAGAAGTAGGCGAGTTGTTATCATTATTTTTTATTATGACCTATCTAGGACTGCTGTATGATTTAATAATTATTAATTGATAATTCCTAATTGATGCTAATGAGCAACTAAATTAATTTATGGAAATGACCAAAAACTCAGCATCCTTATTTCAAAAAGCCTATTCATGCCTGGAGTAATAATTACAAATTACGTTAGCACAGCGTTAGCGACGTAGGAGCGTCATTACAAATTACGAATTATTATGCCTCTGCCCAAACCGATCTTAGAGGACATCGAAATACATCTGCTTTTGGAAGGGGTGTATCAGTACTATGGTTATGATTTTCGGGATTATGCTATTTCCTCACTTAAGCGCCGCATTCATAGCTTCATGCAATTAGAGGGGTTAGCAAATGTTTCTGCATTACAAGAGCGGTTACTCCACAACCGGGCCTATTTGGAACGATTTTTGCTTGCTCTGACCGTGAATGTAACATCAATGTTTCGCGATCCCAGCTTTTATAACACCTTCAGAAATCAAGTTATCCCCTTCTTACAAACCTATCCGTTTATTCGCATCTGGCACGCTGGATGCTCTACTGGTGAAGAAGTATACTCAATGGCAATTTTACTGCAAGAAGAAGGACTTTACCACCGTTGCCGTATATATGCTACTGATACGAATGAGAAGGTATTACAAAATGCCAAAAGTGGGATTTTCTCCCTGAAATTGATGCAGGAATATACTCAACTTTATCTAAAATCTGGTGGCAAAAAGTCTTTTTCAGAATATTATACAGCAGCTTATGACAATGCTATTTTCCGAGCATCCCTAAGAGAAAATGTTGTTTTTGCCCAGCACAATTTAGCAACTGACGGTTCTTTTAATGAGTTTAATGTCATCCTTTGTCGTAACGTTCTCATATATTTCAATCAGGTACTTCAAAAGCGGGTACATGAACTGTTTTATAATAGCCTCTGTACCTTTGGTATTTTAGGTTTAGGACGACAAGAATCCATCAGGTTCACCCCTTATGAGCAATACTATGAGGAGATAATCAAAGGCGAGAAAATATATAAGAAAATTGCAGGTGGCTGAAGAGAATGCTCTGATAGGGTAAAATAAGCAGCGCCCTGAAAATTATCAATAAAATTGCGTTTGCTGTCAAAAGACAGTCTGTCAAACATTTTTAATTGTGTTCAGAAGACAGATATAGCAATCGCTTAAGGTAAATTACACATTAACGTCTTAAAGGAGATTGTCGATGCAACTTCTCGAATGTCCTCCTGTTGCAGTCATTGCTGGAGAAAATGCCGTTCACGTTTCTCAACTACCTTCTATATGGCAAGACATTGCTAGAGGAACCCCAAGTATCGGACTTTCCCATCCCCAAGACTATGTTGAGATGGCACAGTTGTTCTTATACAAATTAGAACATGGCGATGTTGACTTATTTAGCGATCGCCCCCAACTAGCTCACTTGATACCGTCATTTTCCCAGCTATTTGCACAACTGGCATGGGAAACTCTTGACTTTTTTGGGCAAGACTTTCTCAAACACAGCTATCCGAACTTTGCAGAAATTCTCCATGATGTGGAGTCAAAGGGGACAGATTATGCTGATGAAGTAAAAGTGGCTCGTATTGGCATAGATTTGTTCAACGAGTTTGGTTATGAATTACCAGCAAGTTTCTACCATGTGCATCTAGCACCAATTTACCGCGATCATGTTTTTGAAGAACGTGCCTTACGATTTGATAAACGTGATATCGAACACAAACGTTCTTGGGATGCCATACTCCATGCAGGTAAGGTATTTGCTATCCAGATGAAAGTACAAAGTATTGCTTCTAAATACGGTTTTACTTATCAACATGGCTGCGGTTGCAACTCTCATCTATCTTCTATTGATGTATCTCGTGGGGCGTTTGAATATGAGTTGAGTCCCGAAAAACGTCAGCGATGGATTCGCAGTTTCATCTGGACTGCTTGGTATGAGTATGCCTTTTTTGCGATCGTACCTAATACAAGTTATTTGGTTTAACAAGAAAGAATTCAGAAGTCAGGAGTCAGGAGTCAGAATTGAATTATGTGCAACGGTGGATAGCGCAAGGGTAGCTAGTCCACCCTTACAGTTAACAAAGTAAGCTAGCTACACGCAGTGTCTAGAGAACATCTTGATTCTTACCGGAGCTAACGGAAACGTCTCCGGCTCCATTCCTAAATTCTGAATTCTGAATTCTGACTCCTGAATTCTTCTTCAAGAAATTGGTTCAAAAACCATTTGAGGAATCAACACTTCATCTTGTAATTCTCCAACACCCAAAAAGCGAGTCTCTTCTTCATAAACTCGCACCATCCCAGTAACATCAGAATTTAGAGAAACTCGCTGACCTTGACACCATTTTTGAGCAGATGTTGCTGGTAAAGTAACAGACAACAAATGTTGCAAGGCTGCATCAGGGGCAAAAGGTTGAAATGTCCCGGCTTGCAGTTTAGTTTCTAAGTCGCTCAAAGTGAGACTATCTGTTAAATCGAAACCACTGCTTTGGGTGCGGATTAAAGCCGCAAGAGTGCCACCGGTTTTTAAGATTGCACCTAAGTCACGAGCGATCGCTCTAATATATGTACCAGATCCACATGCGATCGCCACATCCAATTCGGGAAAATCTCCTTCTCTCCAGTCCAAAATTTCTATGTGAAAAATTTCCACTGTCCGCACTGGAACTTCCACTATTTCACCTTTACGTGCTAAATCGTAGAGGCGTTTACCATCTACTTGAATTGCACTGTAACTCGGTGGTATTTGCTCAATCTTGCCTTCAAATTGTGCCAGTACAGTTTTCACCTCTGCCAAACTCAATCCAGCACAAGGTTGAGAATTGATGATTTCACCTTCTAAATCATCGGTTGTAGTACGCACACCCAGGCGAATCGTAGCCTTGTAAGCTTTGTTTTCTGGGAGATATTGCAATAGTCTTGTGGCTTTACCAAGTGCGATCGGTAAAACCCCTGTAGCGGCTGGATCTAAGGTTCCCGCATGTCCTACACGTTTGAGGCGCAATAATTTTCGCACCCGCGCTACGCAGTCGTGGGAAGTCCAGTCAGATGGTTTGTTTAAGTTGAGAAAACCTTGAAATAACACAAAATCAATACTTACAGCTTCTAAACTCTATTAAATACTCATTTAATGCCCAAAGCATTAATATTTGGTAATCAAGGCTTAATTAAGCATTAATTTATACACATTAACTAGGTTAAATACATTCTCTAAGCACTTTACCGAATAATGCACAAAAAGCGCAGATAACGCCGAGTATGTACAGTAAATACCACGATGTCACTTATAAGTGACAATACATATTATTGTAATCAATAAAGAAATTTTATATAAAATTAATAAAATGAAAAAAACAATCTTCACTACTACATTAATTCTTTGTTCTATCTTGATTGCAAGTTGTGGCGATGGCAATACTGCTTCTCAACAAAATCAAGTTAATCAAGCAAAGACTGCAACAAGTACTCCAGTTAATTCTGAATCTATTTCTGCAAATAAAGAAAAGATAGATAATATCGAAGCTAGCAAAAATACTAGTAATTCAACATCAAATGAAAAAACACCTATTAAAAATAATAAAACTAATGAAGTTCCTAACGATAAACCGACATTGGGTACTATCAAAGAGATGCAAAATGGAGACTTAAAATGTTACGTTACTGTTATCGACGAAAATGATAAATTACATGAAGGTGTCGGTGCAACATTTGATGTTTGCGAACCAGAGAAATACGTCAATAAAAAAGTACGAATGTATTATCAGATAGAAAACGTCAGTGATTGCCAAAGTTCTGAGCCTTGCGGGAAAACAATCAAAGAATGGCTAATTAGCAAGATAGAAATTCAAGATTAAGAATCACAAGATTTATTGTTAAACGCACCGCGGCACTCCCTACCCTCAATCTACTCATAGGGTAGGGGTTGGAGCAGATGACAACGATTGCACCTTTGACTAATATCGACCTATTCTCGCTACAAGAACAGAGGTCACAACCCCTTCTCCTGCAAAGATGCTGCGTGAACTGGGAATTCAAGATAAGGTTCGCAGACTCAGCTAAAACTGGTTAAGATTTCAACTTTGCCCTTGATAAAATAAGTTGATATCTGTAAATACGACCGGGAATCAATGAAAACTGGCATTCAAAAAACAGCAGAAATCCTAGAGCAAGTTCACCAATTAGAATCTACACTGGGTCTAAAGAATGAAGCCTGTCGTTCCAAATTTTTGATTCACCCTGACTTTAGATCAAAAGTTTTTTTATTTTTGCATGGTTTTACAGCAGGCCCTTACCAGTTCGAGCCGCTCGGTAAAGCCTTATTTAACACCGGGTATAATGTTTTAATTCCTTTACAACCCGGTCATGGACGCTCCGGTGACTGGAGGCATCAAAACCCTCCACCTCTGCCAACAGATATTAAGATTTATCAAGAATTTGTAATTAAATGGTTAGAGATTGCAAAAACGTTAGGTCAAGAAGTTGTGATTGGTGGATTATCGACTGGTGGAACTTTAGCTGCTTGGTTAGCTTTAGAGCATCCTCAAGAGGTTGATTGCACCTTATTGTTCACGCCTTATTTAGGTAGCCGCTACTCACTATTCGATTTACTTATAAAAATCTTGCCAATTTACTTTGAATGGTTTAACAAAGATGCACCTGGTAATTTTGGTTATAAAGGTTTTCGTCTTAAGGCATTACGGATATTTCTTGAATTGGGATATCAGGTTTTAGAAAAGGCTCAAGGCTGTGTTTCTGCCCCTATCTTAATGGTATGTAGTGAAGCAGATCATGCTGTTAGTCGCTCGAAACAGCAAAATTTTTTCCGAAGAGTACTTAAGCAGCAACCAAAATCTTGGTATTACTGTTTCGATGATTCACTTCAAATTGAACACCGAATGATGACGAAACTGGAAGACAATGATTATGAGGAACTGATAATTACCCTTGCGAAAGCATTTGTTGAGAGTGATTTGACTTGGCTAGAGTTTGAGCAAATGGCAACGCGGATCACGCAGGGACATGCCTATGACCAAATCATGCGAGAACTCAACTTTGATAGGCAAGTTTCTCAACAGCTGTCTGCAATGATGACTCAAGCTTTTGGCTGTGAGGATCTCAAATGCATCAATCCAGATTCCTAGTGAGCATCCCAATTTTGCAAAAAAACAAAGAGACTCAAAAAATATGTTTAGTCCAGTATGGGCATTAGTCGCTTTCGAGCGATCGCTATAAATTTCTGCCGCAGATATGTATAAAAACAACGATCATTTCGTCAGTGTTTAGATGCGTTTGCCCTGATTGGGAATGCCTTCGGTAAGCTAACTGTAACTTTAGTTCCTTGCCCCACTTCACTAGACAAGGTAATATTACCACCATGTAACTCAACACAACCTTTAGCGATCGCTAGCCCTAAGCCTGTACCAGGAATTGTGTCAACATTACTTCCACGACTGAAGGATTGAAACAAATTTTCTTGATCTGCTATCGGGATACCAATTCCCTGATCTTTGATGTAAAAGATTACTTCTGATTCTTTACTGATGAGGTGAAATTCTACAGTACCTCCATCTGGAGAGTACTTAATTGCATTGGATATTAAGTTAATAAAAATTTGCTGTAAAAGTCCGCGATCGCCCCAAAATTCCTGGTTTTTCCCAGTAATTTTAAAAATCAATTCGTGGCGATCGCCTGCTGTTTCTCGTTCTTGTTCTATGAGGTCGGAGAAAAAATGTAGCAAATCTAGTGGGATTGGTTTAAACTTGGGTTTTTCTAGTTCAAATTGGTTAACCAGAAGCATATTATCCACGAGTTTGGACATATACCTTGCTTTCTGTTCAATAATTCCCAAAAACCTCTGTTGTTTAGACTCATCTAGTTGCTGACTATGTTTTACCAAAGTTGATGCAGCAGCCAGAATTGAAGTTAGCGGCGTTCGATACTCATGGGAAACCGTTGCAATGATTTGGGATTTAAATACATTGAGTTGCTTTTCTTTAGCAAGGGCTGCTTGAGTTTGGGCTAACAATTCCGCCTGTTGAATAGCGATCGCTAGTTGCACTGATACTTCATTGAGCATTTGGGCATCATCAGTTTGCCAGTGTCGTTCCCCAGAATTATGGTGAGCAATCAATAAACCCCAAAGCTTGGGCGTTGGGTTCCCATTATTACTCAGATTAATCGGAACTACCAGATTTGCCTTAGTATTAAATTGCTCTTTTAGGCTGACACAATTACACAAGCCAAGCTCATAAATATAAGGGATTGGGGATTGGGAATTGAAAGGCAGAGGGGCAGAGGGGCAAAGGGGCAGAGGGGAAAGACCTACTGCAACTTCTCCCCTGCTCCTCTGCTCCCCTGCTCCCCTGCTCCCCTGCTCACCAGTCCCCGCCCCAATGCGATCGCACAATTCGACAGTGCGGTATGATTCAACTGATGAGGCAACTATATTACCGTCTGCATCTGGGGCGAACTGATAGACCATCACGCGATCGCACTTCAGAAGTTGCTGTACCTCGGCTACAGCCGTATTCAAAATTTGCTCTAAGTTAAGAGACTGGCGAATTCGTAAAGCAGTCGTGGCAATTAGGCGCTGTCTATCTTGAGTTTTCTGGAGTTGAGCTTGCAAGCACGATTGCTTAATGGCATTGCGGACTGCTAGTTGCAGCACATCCTGTGTCAAATGTTGCTTGACTAAATAATCCAAAGCACCCCGTTTCATTACTTGCACAGCAACCTCTTCATCGCCACGCCCTGTCAACATAATTACGGGGACAGAAGTCTCAAATATCTCCTGCTGCATCTGATCGAAGAGTTCTAACCCACTCATATCAGGTAGGCAAAAATCCAGCAGAATGACATCGCAGCGGACTTTTCGGCACAAAGCAAGTCCATCTTCGGCACAATCTGCCTCCAAAATCTGGTAGGACTGGTGCGGATCTTTCAAAAGATACCGACGATAGATTTTTCGATCTGCGGCACAATCATCGATGATGAGTAGCGTCCGTATGTCCAACATAAGGTTATGAGGATCAGGGAGCCATATAGATCCCTTTTATCCAGATTGTGTTTTTATTGCATAATTCTAAAAATAATATAAAATAAGTATAAATAAAATCTAAATTCTTTAGTAATTCTAAAGCAATACAAGCAGTCGAGCATCAGTAAAAAACAAGAAAATGGGGAAAACACATCTATCAGAGACAAGCAGACACAGTGACTCAAAGAGGAAAATGTCGCTGTGTCCTCTGAGCCGTCTCCTTAGTTATCCCATTGTCCCTACTGCCTCATCAGCAGAAAATAAACAAATTAATCCAAGACGGGCGGCGTGTTGGCTTCAAGCCAGTAATCCACAAATGCCTGGATCGTCTTTTTTAATTCCTGAGCATCCATCGGCTTTACCAGATATCCATTTGCGCCCTTTTGGTAGCACAATTCAATATCCTTGGGGTTAGATGATGTGGTAAAAACAACGATGGGAATTCCCTTGAAACTCTTGTCTTGCTTGAGCCGATCTAAAATGTCACGGCCATCAATACCTGGCAGATTGAGATCGAGCAAGATCACAGAGGGTCGTAATGCTACTTTAGAGTTAGGTAAGTCTTCGCCCTTAGCGTAGGCATCTTTCCCCAGTTTATAGAGGAACTCTAAAACCTCATCTCCATTAGTACAACGGTGTATGGGGTTTTGGACAGCCATGCGCCGCATGAGGCGTTGCAGCATCCGAAAATCTTCATTGCTGTCCTCAACAACGAGCAGCGGTTCATGAAGTTTTTTTGTCATTCGTGGTCTTAAAAGAGCTTAACAAAAATACATATTTAGCCATTATCTTAAACTATTCCAGCGTAAAATAGAACATTGAGCCAACGCCGAGGGTAGATTCAACCCAAATTTTACCGTTGTGAAGCTCAACAATCTTCTTAACAATAGCTAGTCCAGCACCCGCTCCTCCACCGTATTTTTCCTGGGAATGGAGCCGCTTAAATAATCTAAAAATGGTTTCTAGGTGATGCTGTGGAATTCCAATACCGTTATCGCGGATATAAAAGATTGGGGATTGGGGATTGGGGATTGGGGATTGGGGATTGGGGATTGGGTTAAGAAAACTCTTCCCTAGTCGCCAGTCCCTAGTCGCCAGTCCCTCATCTAAGTAGCCAATCTCAACCCATTGATCCGCTTTATCGTTGTATTTGAAGGCATTACTAAGCAAATTACTGAAGACTTCATTAACGAGAACTCGGTCACACTGAACTGTTGGCAAAGGCCGAGGAATGCGAATATCCATCAGCCCAGAGTCTTGGCGACTAGCACGAAAGACTTCAATTACTTGGGTGAGTAATTCGTTGAGGTTAGTTGCTTGCTCTCGCAGGTGCGCTTGTCCTAACTGTGAGAGTCGCAGCAAAGCATTAATGAGAGTTTCCATGCGTACAGACAATGAAACTACTGTTTGCAAGCACTCAATACCTTCATCATCTAATAGTTGACCATAGTCTTCTAGCAGCACTGTCGAGAAGTTATAAATTCCCCGCAAAGGTTCCTTGAGGTCATGGGAAGCGGCGTAGGCAAAGGACGCTAGTTCTTGGTTGCTGCGCTCTAACTCCAGGTTGATTTTAGCTAACTCATCCGCCTTTGAGAGTACAATACCAACGATCGCATTATTGAGAGCGATCGCACTATCAAGTTCACAAGCTTTCCAAGGTAGAGAGGTTAATCTAACCGTTTCTTGCCATTGTTCAAAAGATTTTCGTGGAGATAAAGTATGGCTACCATCTGCCTTGGTTTGAATGGATTCCTGTGGATTTCCAGCCCAATGTACCGTTTGGAGAACTTCAGGACGAAACCAAAGGATGTAATAGCGGCGAACTTTAGAAATCCGCAGTAGCAGTAAACCACTAGCAGTATCTTTAAATCTCAGCGCCTCTGGGTAAAGCTTCGGCAGAGAATCAGTGGAAAACAAGTTGTCACTAACTTGGGTATCCGCCCATTCAATGAGCGCTCGAACTTCATCAATATTTGGTGTTGTTCCCACAAGGGTAATTTCATTATCCAGACAAACTGCCGCTCCAGAGGCACTAACAAGATCGAGCAAGCGGATTTCAGGTTTAATTAGAGCATCGATAAAATTGTCTGCTTGGGAAATAGATTCAAGGAACTCGGACTGTAGCGATTTGAGTTTTACCTTATAATCCCATTCTGAGTGACTAATTTTGTGCGCTAATTCTGAAGAGACGATTTGTCCCAAAAATTCGCACATCTTGCGGACTTCGTAAGAAATATATTTTGGTGTTTGATGGTGACAGGATATTAATCCCCAAAGCTTCTGCTCTTGAATGATCGAAATCACCAAAAGAGCCTTCACTCCCATATTTTGATGATATTCTGCACAACACCAATCAAAACTCCGTAGCAGACAGTAGCTTAAGTCAATATGCTGATGTGTTGTCGGGTTTTCCGTTGGAACTAGTTTGACAGGTTCGACAGTCAAATCGGGGAGAAATCGGAGAAAGCAGCGCGTGTATAACTCTCTAGCCTGAGCCGGAATGTCTGTAGCCGGATAGTGGAGTCCTAAATAAGGTGATAAATCTTCCCGTTTGACTTCTGCAACAACAGAACCCGCTTCTGACTGGTCAAATTGATAGACCATCACCCGATCAAAACCAATTATTTTTTGGACTTCTTCAGCTACCAAATGCAAAAATTCTATCAGATTGGATGTGCTTTGCATTTTTGCGATCACTTCACCCGCCAAAGAATGGAAGCTTAAGAAACTCAACTCCGATTTTGAGTCAGTCGGTTCTAGCTCCAAAATCACAGCCTGTTCTGTACGATGAGCAATAGCGTCAAAGTATCGTTCACCATGTAAGGTATTTATTAATACTTTAAAAGCATTAGCACTGCCAATTTTTTTCACCAAGCACTGCTTAACAGTTTCCACTTGCAAAGAGTTAAGTAAATCGCTCAAAGGTTTACCAAGTAAATCTTCTGGCTCTTTGCCCAAATATGCTTGGGTATTGTTGCTAACTTGCAGTATCTCTAACTGAGTACTGAGTGCTAGTAAAACTCCATGAGGTTGAATAGAGCCAGGTCTGTGAATAGGTTTGCGATCGTGGTTAGTCAGGGCTGTTGCTTGGGCTGTAGTATATTCAGGCTGGCTCATAACTGAACTTATGTAAAGCTGACTTTTACAATAGCGCAATTAAATGTGACATTTCTTTAAAGTATATGCCGATAAGTTATGAATGCGATCGCATCTCAACTGTACTTATTACGGTTATTACCTTAAAGAGCAAGAAATCTTTGTCTATTGTTCAGCACTCATTTAGATAACAATGACAATCTGGCTTATCAATCAGTGATTCCACCAAAGCATTTAGGGTAGTTGCAGCTAAAGCGCCACCTCCCAAAGTTCCTTCAACTGTAATATAAGGTATCCCTTGTTGCATCAGTTGTCGCTTGGCTGCGGGAGCATGGCTAAAGCCAATGGGCATTCCTATTACTAGTGCAGGCTGAATTTTCTGGTTAGCGATTGCTTCACAAATTTCTACAAGTACTGAGGGAGCATAACCGACTACCAGCACACAACCCGGACTTACTTGCTGCAATTTTTCTCGCCATTGTCGATGTTGCCAAAAAGCGAGTTCTGCTTCTGTGGCGGTGGTAATATGAGGGTTATCAATCAAGGTTTCAATGCGACATCCCAAGTGAACTAATCGGGTTTGATCTAAAGCAGCAGCAACCGTTTGGGTATCGACAACAATTTGACAACTTGAAGATAGAGCTGCTCGACTAGCTGCGATCGCACCTCGACTCAATTTGACAAAGGACACCAAACTGACATCGCCACAAGCCAAAACCAACTGAGAAATTAGGTGTTGTTCAATTTCTGAACGGTGAGACAAATCAGGTAGTAAACGTTGTAGCGATTCAGTAAAAGCTTCTGAATGGGTATGAATTTCGGCATCCAAGCCACTCCACAGATTTTCCAATCCCCCCAATCCGGCTTGGGTTTCGACATCCAGTAACTTGAGTTGTGCCAAAACTTCCGCCTGGATAATTTGACAATGGCGATCGCGCCCCAATAATCCTTCTAATGCTGATGCAGTTTGCCGCAGTTGAGAAATTTGTTGCATCACCGCCCGATATTGTTGCTGGAGTTGTCCCATGAGGTTAGCAGTTGTATCCGCCTCTGGTTCCACCTCCAAAATATTGCGGATGTGGTTTAGCTGAAACCCTTGCTGCTTCAATGCTACAATCCGTTGCAACCGGAGAATATCTTTTTTGGTATAGAGACGGTAATTGCTAGGCGATCGCACTGGTTGCGGTACCAGTCCCAATTGATGGTAATGGCGCACCATCCGCGGAGTTAAACCGCCTCCTACTGCATCAGTGAGTTCTTTAATGGTTAAGCAATCAGCATTCATGAGACTTCTTGCAGAAGTGGGGTAAAGGGGAAGGGGGAAAGGGAAAAGGGATGGAATTTTCCCTTTACCTTTGACTTTTGACTTTTGACTTCCGCCTTGCGGTACTAGCTATCTATTATACGGAAAATTCCCGTATAACCACTCGATTAGAAGTGATTATACGGAATAAGACTTGATTTTATATAAATTTCTGTGATACTCTGCCTCTAGATACAAACTACAGTTACTTGATAAAATAACCGTAGTTTATGAACATACAGTGTGCATCAAACGGGAATCACCCCCTATGCCAAAAGATTGGTATGAATGGCACGATCTCTACAACACTGAGCCAAAATTGCGGCAGCGTCTAGAAATCGTGCAGGAATATATTGCTTATAGCTTAAATGCGTCTCCATCTGGTGCTATCCGAATAGTGAGTGTTTGTGCGGGTGATGGACGAGATTTACTAGGAACTTTAAAAAATCACCCCCGTGCGAAAGATGTTTCTGCACGACTGGTTGAAATAAATTCAAATTTAGTTGAGCGTGGACGAGCAACTATAGAGTCTTTAGGTTTAGCCAAGCAAATTGAGTTTATCAATGATGATGCAACTCTTGCTACTAACTATGTAGGAGCAGTACCAGCAGATATTGTGATTGTGTGTGGTGTCTTTGGCAATCTAGCTGAGGAAGCTGAACTCAATCGGTTATTAGATAACCTGAGTTTTCTGAGTAAACCAGGTGCTTTTGTCATTTGGACTCGTGGACACTCCAACGGTATTACCTACTCTGACAATGTACGGAAAATTTTAAGTGCATCTGGATTTGAAGAAGTAAACTTCAAGCTTACCGCTACGGGAGATATGGGTGTTGGTCTTCATCGATACAGGGGTGAAAACTTGGCTGCACCCAAAGAACAACAGTTATTTGTGTTTTCCGGCATTCCTAGTAAAGCGAGGTAAAAAATGTCTATTCAAAACACAGTGTCAACTTGGGAAGAAGTTTTAGAAACTGCTCAAAAAAATACCTCTGCGCGTAGGGTAAAGAGGACAGGACAATCTCCTTCTACTGCACCAATACCCAGCAGTTTACATAAACTTCCCCCAAATACAGAACCGCCAGTCTTGCTTTATCGAGATACTAATTCCTGGTGTCCTTTCTGTGAACGAGTTTGGTTTGCTCTAGAAGAAAAGGAAATTCCCTTTGCAACGGAGTTTATTGATTTAAGTAATAAACCTAAATGGTACACTGACCTAGTTCCTACAACCCTTGTCCCAGCAGCAAAAATTGAGGGAAAGTTAGTATATGAATCTAAAGATATTCTCTTGGCTTTAGAAGAAAGGTTTCCACATCCAGCATTATTACCTGAGAATTCAGAGGAAAACGCTGTTGCTAGGCAGTTGGTTGAGGAAGCTGAGACTAATGGTTTTAGAGAGATTACTTACAAATTTCTGAGAGAAGCACCTGTAGATGCTGATGAGTTGGCAAACTCACAAGCAGCATTTGAGGCAAAGTTAGATGAACTTGAGCAAGCTTTGGCTAAATATCCCGGCCCTTACTTTGTAAGTACATTTAGCTTAGTTGACATTCTGTATAGCCCCCATCTAGATAGATTGGCGGCTAATTTACCTGTATATCGGGGATATCACCTCAAAGGAAATCCTCGCTTTCCTCGCATTAATGCTTGGTTTGATGCACTTAATCAGCGTCCTGCTTATCACAGGGTGAAATCGGATAATATCACCAATAATTTACTGTTGCGTCGCAGATGGGGTGTTGAACCGATTGGAAATCCTTTACCTCTGGATGTGGCAGATAGTGAGAAAATTCAATATCGCGCCGAAGCCGCTGAGAGATTGAGCGATAATCGGGAAGTTGCGATCGCAGATGTTATCAAAAATTCTGGAGTCCAAGCTTTAGCCGCAGATGGTGACTTTAGCACAGTTAAGGACGCTGTTGATTTTCACCTGCGACAACTGGCTGATTATCTTATTCATGGCAATGGTGCAACTTTACCGGGTGGAAGGACTGGTGGTAAAAATAGCAGCATTGATCCTATCTTCGCTGCTGTGGGTGCTATTACTTTCGCATATTTGAGAAATCGCATCTGCGCCCCCCGTGATATGAGTGCTGGTGCAGCAACAGCGTTTCGATCTGCGATCGATAAATTATTGACTTCTGTTTATTAATTTTGTGGGCGTTGACTCATGCAGAGACGCAGCGAAAAGTTGGAGCGCTTCTGAATTCTGACTCCTGAATTCTGCCGTACTGTAGAAGCTTTATTGAGGAAAGGAAATTGCTAACAGTCAATAGTGAAAATGAACTAGAATTAACTGCTGATGTACTGGTAATTGGTGGTGGATCTGCCGCTGCATGGGCAGCCTGGGCAGGGGATTGGGGATTGGGGAGTGAGTTTTTATTCAGCACTTTCAAGCACTTTTTGACGTAGTTCTGGAAATACTTTGGAGACTTTATTCAATAGATATTCGCCATAAGTGCCGCGAAATTCGTGAACACTGGCTTTATCCCAGCGATCGCTTTTATCATCATTAACGACTACATCATTTAGTTCAATGGGTTTGACTTCAACGTTAAAGTTGGGATCAAAGAAGAAGGGAAATGATAGGCGATTACTCGTTGATAAGTTCTGAACGCGGTGGGGTGTTGAGCGATATAGTCCTCGTGTCATGCGATCGAGCATATCCCCAATGTTGCATACTAATGAACCAGGAATAGGAGGTGCATCTATCCAACCAGACTTGGACTTGACTTGTAATCCACCGACATTATCTTGTTTAAGTATAGTTAATACACCGTAATCTGTATGTTCGCCAACGCCCCATTCAGATTTAGGTAATGATGAATTAGAAGGGTAATTGAAAATCCGAAATAATATCAATGGATCTTTTGTATAACGGTCTGCAAAGTAGGACTTTTCTAATCCCAAACTTAGGGCAATACCAGCCATTAGCGTGTGTCCCAGTTTGGTCATTGAGTATATGTATTCAAGTACTGTTTCCCTAAATTGGGGAATGTTGGATGGAAAAAGATTGCGGCCGTGCATTGGTGTACCAACTTTCACAAGTGGATGGTCTTCTGCTAGTTCTCCACCAAAGTAAATACCTTCTTTTAAGTCAGGTCTACCTGATGTCAACTCGTTACCCACGGGGAAATATCCTCGCCATGCTCTACCACCAAGAGCCATACGAATCTTTAGTTTAGTTTCTACATCCTGCGCGAAGAACTGTTGACTTAGATGTTCTAATTGCTCTTGTAGTTGTTCATCAACTCCATGTCCGATGATATAGAAGAAACCGTAATCTTGGCACGCTTGTCTGATTTGGTCTGCAACGACTACAGAAGAAGAGTTGTTAGTTTGAGAAATCAGCGCACTAATATCAATGACGGGAACTTTTGAAAACTCTTTGTCTACAACTTGTAAGATTGTCATGTTCAGGTTCTCCTATTCGTGTGTAGCCTAATAACTAGGTTACACAGAAAATTATATCGATAACCAACATTATGGTTATCGCAAACGCCTACAAAAAATTAGCCTATTGTTGACATTTGTCAAGTATCAAAATAGATGTTTATTAAAATGATTTTGTGAATTTTGTTTTAAACACAAGTAAACTGATGTACATACCGTAGTATTATCTAAATAATTATCATTGGTTCTCAAGAGAAAATATTTCACAGCAGAAGCAGTAATTATTAAGCAATGCAAACTGAGCAATAAAAATTCTCAATTCAATAATGAACATATCCCAAAATATGCAGTATAACCAAATAGGCAATAGTGACCTCCAAGTTTCCGACATTTGCCTTGGCACAATGACTTATGGGCAACAAAATACTATAGAAGAAGCCCACCAGCAGCTAGATTATGCCATTAGCCAAGGAATCAACTTCATTGATGCGGCTGAGATGTATCCAGTACCAACCAGTGGTGAAACTTATGGCTTAACCGAAACTTATATTGGAGAATGGTTAAAACATCAACAGCGAGATCAACTAATAATTGCTACTAAAATTGCAGGGCCGGGTCGAGGCTTTAAGTGGGTACGTGGTGGAGCAAAAGCAATTGATCGGGATAATATCAAACAAGCTGTAGATGATAGTCTTACAAGGTTACAGACAGACTATATTGATTTATATCAAATCCATTGGCCAGATCGTTATGTACCTCGTTTTGGACAAACAGTTTTTGACCCCACTCAGGTAAAAGAAACAGTTTCCATCACTGAACAACTAGAAGTTTTTGCTGATGTCATCAATGCAGGTAAAATTCGCTATATCGGCTTAAGCAATGAAACCCCTTGGGGCGTTGCCCAATTTAGTCACGCAGCTAAACAATTAGGATTACCTAAAGTCGTCTCAATTCAAAATGCCTACAATTTAATCAATCGAATTTTTGATGGCGCACTTGCAGAAGCAGTTTATTACGAAAACGTTCCTTTATTAGCTTACAGCCCTTTGGGATTTGGCTATTTAACTGGTAAATACCTTAACGACAAACCAGAGAAAGCAAGAGTTACTTTATTTGAAAACTTTGGTCAGCGATATTTAAAACCAAATGTTAGCAAAGCAGTAGCAGCTTATGTAGAAATTGCCAAACGCCATCAAATAAGTCCTGCACAATTAGCGATCGCATTTGTCAGGAGTCGTTGGTTTGTTGCTAGTACGATTATTGGTGCTACTACACTCGAACAACTTAAGGAAAATATAGACAGTATCAATGTAGTTCTCGACAAAGATATCTTGGCAGAATTGGACGCAGTTCATACTCAATATCCAAATCCAGCACCATAAGAGTGCTGAGTAGTTATTTTCCCCAGTCCCCAGTCCCCAATCCATAATCCCCTTAAAACTATGACGATCGCAACAGCATCAGTTGACCAAAATACTATTCGTCGCCGTGGTACTGGTTTAAGAGCTTATAATCCTGACAAGGCATTCAAGGGTTATACACTTTTTACACCACTTACAAGCAAGGGAGAAGTATATCTTCTGAATCTAGAAGGAGAAGTAGTACATCAATGGAATCTGCCATATTCACCGGGTTTATATGCTTATCTTTTACCCAATGGCAACCTTTTTTATAATGGTAAGACACTAGATGTTCCGCCACATTTTCCTTTGTGGGCTGCCTTTAAAGGTGGCGTTGTCTTAGAAGTAGATCCCAAGGGAAATATTATTTGGGAATATAAACATCCAGATCATCATCACGACGGACGCAGACTACGCAACGGTAACACGATTTTATTAGCTATTGAAAAGATACCTCAATCTTTGATTCCTCGTATCAAAGGCGGTGTAGCGGGAACAGAAGCAGACGGTGATATCTATGCTGATGTACTTTATGAAGTTACTCCTGGGGGTGAAATTGTTTGGACTTGGCACGCCCACGAACACTTAGATCCAGATATTTTTACTATCACTCCCCAAGATCAACGACACGAATGGACTCATGGCAATACTGTAGGCGAACTCGCTGACGGCAATATTATCGTTAGCTTTCGTAACATCTCTACCGTCGCAATTATCGATCGCAATACAGGAGAGATTATCTGGACACTTGGAGATGACGTTTTAGCACAGCAACACTTTCCTAACGAATTAGCTAACGGCAATATCCTAATTTTTGATAATGGCGCACATCGTCGTCACACTGCGCTGAATTTCTCTCGTGTGATTGAAGTCAACCGTCAAACGAAAGAAATAGTTTGGCAATACACTGACAACCCACCTCAAAATTTCTTCAGTTCGTATATATCAGGCGCACAGCGTCTAGCGAATGGCAACACTTTAATTACAGAAGGTGCTTTCGGTCGGATATTTGAGGTGACAGTTACAGGAGAGATTGTTTGGGAATATGTTAATCCTCACTTTGCTGTTCGGAATCTTGGAGAGAAGTCAGCAGTAGCTAGTGGAGAGCAAAATTCAGTATTCCGCGCTTTTCGGTATGCGCCTGAAGAAGTGCCTTGGCTCTAGTTCAATTTTAGATTTTGAATTGAATTAATTTCCAAAGCTAATAAACCAATCCTATTCATAGAGGAATAATCAACATGGCTGAAATCAAGGTATATAGTGCGGTTGTTTGCCCTTATGCTCACCGTTCGCGTTTGGTATTGCAAGAAAAAGGCGTCGAATTTGACTTGATTGAAATTAACTTGCAGAACAAACCAGAGGGATTTACAGATATTTCTCCTTATGGAAAAGTGCCTGCGATCGCACATAATAATAACCGAGTTTGGGAATCGGCAGTAATTAACGAATATCTCAACGAGGTATTTCCAAATCCGCCGCTTTTGCCTAGCAGTCCCATTGCTAAAGCGCAGGCTCGAATCTGGATTGATTTTGCTAATACTCGATTTGTTCCAGCTTTTTCTACTCTCTTGCGTAGTTCCGATATCCAACAGCAAGAAGCAGCTAAAAAAGAACTATACCAACATCTGGAATTTATCGAGAATGAAGCTTTAGGGAAGTTATCAGGAGACGGCCCTTACTGGTTTGGCGAATCCGTCAGTCTGGTTGATTTCACCTTTTACCCCTGGTTTGAGCGTTGGCCTGCACTGAAGCACTATCGAGGCTTTGGGATACCAGAAGAATTTACTCGTCTACGTCAGTGGAAAAAGGCTGTAAAACAACGTGATTCTGTAGTGGCGATCGCTAATAGTAAGGAGTTCTACATAGAGCAATATGCTAGATTTGCTACTCCTGTAGCTGCCTAGCACAGCTTTTTGGTAGTCAAAATAATTTTATCTTTCCCTAAGTTTTCGCCGCCCAAAAAGATTTTGGGCGGCAAAAAAATAAATATACGGGTTGTCCTTTGTCCTTTGTCATTCTTCATTGGTAAGGGTTTTAGACGTGTTAACATAGTTTGGTTTATTCCCACCTACCAGCCCTTTCAAGGTGGTGAGATTTAGAACGAGAATTGGTTATTTCAACCTTCAAAAAGCCCAAAATCTGAGCGAAGGATTCAAGCGTATCTTCGTTGGCCACCTTGAAAGGGCTAGTCCTATAATTTATGAAAACCTCAATATTTAGTTACGCTAACAATTAGGTATGCATATTTTCATAAAAACTGTATAATATTTAAACTACGCTAAACCGACCGATAAACTGTAATAGTCATTTAACTGATGTAGATACCTACCAGTCAATTATTTAACTGCACTAATCAACACATCTCACTTCTGTCTTATTGCTTTAGTTTGAGTTGTGCAATCTCAAACAGTCTGTATTCACGATAATTACAAGGAAAAGATTTCATGAGCAACATACAACTGTACTTCGCCAAAGCCTCTACCTTCTCTCAACGGACTCGTGTAGTCTTACTGGAAAAAGGTATTGACTTCACCCCAATAGAAATTGACTTACAGAACAAACCAGATGGATACACGCAAATTTCGCGCTATGGTAAAGTTCCGGCTATCAAACATGGGGATATTGAAATTTACGAGTCCGCTATTATCAATGAATATCTAGATGAAGTTTTTCCAGAACCACCATTGTTACCCCGCGATCCGGCAGCTAAAGCGATCGCTCGGATTTGGATAGACTACGCCAATACTCGCTTTGTCCCAGCTTTTAACAAATTTCTGCGCGGTAAAGATAGCACCGAACAGGAAGAAGGACGAAAAGACTTCACAGAAGCACTTCTATATATTGAGAAGGAAGGATTAGGCAAGGGTGATTACTTGTTAGGAGATCAGTTTAGCCTAGTTGATATCAGCTTCTATCCTTGGTTTGAGCGTTTACCACTCTTAGAACACTTCCGCAAATTCACATTACCAGCAGAAACACCTCGTTTGCAGACATGGTGGAATCTGGTACGCGATCGCCCCTCAATTCAAGCAGTTGCAAATCCTGTGGACTTCTATTTGCAAAGATTCGCCAAAGTTCTCGGTGAACCTCTTCCCGTTGGTGCATCACAAAAATAGGACGCATGACCAAGAATTAACCAAAATCCAAAATGGGATAACCTATGAGCTTAAATAACCAATTTCCGCAGAACTGCCATACGTAGAGGCTAACCTCAGTTACCTGATTCCAACGGCAGAAAAGCCTGTCAACTATACCTACGAACCGCCAGCCGGAATTCCCCGCACGAATGCAACTTATCAGACGCACAAACTGCCAATTTACAATGCTCGTTCTATCTCAGAGAACATCTCATTAGATCGGGAAGGATTCGCCTTGACTGGACATAATACCAATGTCCGCAACTTTTACGATGAAGACGAAGTACGCCGAGTCTACTATCCAGAAGCCGAGCAATTGTTAAAAGAGGTAACAGGTGCAACGAAAGTAGTGATATTCGATCACACACTTCGTAATGCTGGGAACTCCAAACCAGGTGAGAATAATATTAAAGAACCTGCCAAGCGTGTACACAACGACTTCACCGCTAAATCAGGCTATACTCGCGCCCGTTTGGAACTAGCAGCGCAGGGCATAGATGATATTGATACGTTACTAAAACAACGATTTGCCATCGTTAATGTTTGGCGAGCGATTGCACAACCAATTCAAGAGTCATCATTAGCACTGTGTGACGCCCAAAGCATCGCACCCACAGACCTTGTAGCTGGTGATTTAGTGTACCGCGATCGCGTCGGTGAGACATACGGAGTCACGTATAACTCCAAACATAAATGGTTCTACTTCCCGCAAATGCACAGAGACGAAGCACTATTTATCAAGTGTTTCGACTCCGCAGAAGAGGGACATGCACGTTTTGCAGCCCATACAGCCTTTGAAGACCCCACTAGCCCAGCCAACGCTCCCCCACGAGAAAGCATCGAACTAAGGACATTTGTCTTTTACCCCGCATAGATCGCAAAAACTTCTTTCAAACTCCTACTCTTTGAACCTCTGCATAAAACAAAATAACCCTTGGAGACACAAATATCATGACTTCCCAACACTTTGACATCAAACCAATCGCCGGACGTATCGGTGCAAAAATCATTGGTGTTGACTTGAGCAATAACCTCAGCAATGAAATCATCAGTGATATCCGTAAAGCTTTAGTTAAACACAAAGTCATCTTCTTCCGGGAGCAGAACCTTGACGCTCAAGGACAAGTAGCCTTCGCCCGTCGCTTTGGAGAAGTCACTACAGCCCATCCCACTGTTCCCTCATTGCCAGAAAACCCAGCAGTTCTTGACCTGAATTACGGCAAGACTGTGAGCCGCGCCAATAACTGGCACACCGATGTCACATTTGTAGATCGTCCCCCCCTTGGTTCTATTTTGCGGGCGCTTGTCATCCCACCATCAGGAGGTGACACCATTTGGGCAAACTCCGTGACTGCCTACGAAGATTTACCAACTCACCTACGTAATCTTGCTGGCCAACTCTGGGCAGTACACAGCAACGCCTACGATTATGCAGCAGCAGTTGACTTACCACAAGAAGTCTTAGAGTATCGGGCTGTTTTCACCTCGACTGTGTACGAAACCCTGCATCCAGTTGTCCGCATCCATCCTGAATCCGGTGAACGTGGGTTATTTATTGGTGGGTTCGTGCGTCGTCTGCGCGGTTTATCACAGAATGAATCTGATGAAATCGTAAAATTGTTGCAAGCTTACATCACACGTCCTGAAAACACAGTCCGATGGCGTTGGAAAGTAGGCGATGTGGCGTTCTGGGATAATCGTGCTACTCAACATTATGCGATCGCAGACTACGGTAATCAACCTCGCCACGTTCAACGAGTCACACTTGTGGGTGACATTCCTGTTGGTATTGATGGTAAGCAGAGTGAGGCTATTAAGGGAGATTCTTCTGCATATAACCGACGTGAGGCAGCTTTAGTTTAAAAGAGATTAGGGACTGGGAATAAATATGAAGGACGGGTTCTACGAGAAAATCTTGTTTTACCCCGTCCAGTTAACCAATTTACTCAAGTTGCATATCCTGAATTAGTAGGGGCTGCTACGTAATTTTACAAATATTAAAGTCATTGCAACATAATTACTTAGGAAGGGGAAAGTATCAAAAAAATGATTGCACTTTTTTGTGAAACTCTTCTATACACTTAACTCTACGTATGTACGCATTGCACGGATAGCAACTGATGACGGATTTATTTTGAGTGAAACACGCATAATATGCGTTTATCGAACAGAATTCAGAATTCAGGAGTCAGGAGTCAGAATTCAGAATGAATTCTGTATGACTGGCGGATAGCGCAGCGTTAGCGAGTCATCGATAGCGCAGCGGTAGCGAGTATTCGAGCGTCGCGTCTGAATAACCGGGTTTAAGACCCCCACCAAATTTTCAACTTGGTGGTCAACAAGAAAGTCGCGGGTCTGAATCCCCGACTGATAGCGAAGCGTTAGCGAGTCTGCGTTCGCTTTTAGCGTCTCGTAGAGAGCGTCTTGATTCTGACTCCTGAATTCTGACTTCTGAATTCTTCTTCAATTAAATCAATTCAATCCCAAAATCAAATTAGTTGCTGATATTTCTAAACTCCTAAGCTTGCTCATATCACCCTTGCCTCTGCACTTGGCTTGGAGAGCCGTCTACCTGAACTGCAATGGCGACTAAGTTACCCCAAACTTGCACAATGGTATGATTCTCTGGGCAACCTTCCCTGCAAGCGACGAAACCAGACTCCTAAAGATAATTAGTAATTCGTAGTTAAGATTCCAATTACGATTTGTTTACTCTTGGGATAATAATTACGAATTAACAATTATGTTCACGGTTCTTTTATCCGCTTTCATCTTGACGTTTCACAACGTTACGGTACGAATTTTGTTTTCAGAACATCTCGTACTGGGTTTATTTGTACTCGGTGGATACGTTAAACCGGATTTACAGAACTCATTATTGCTGATGTTTATGCGAATGCTACTGGTGGTTCCACTTATGGCATCTCTAGCATTTAAGCTATATCCATCTGCTCTGAAAGAATTTCGAGAGTTGTTCAGGCGCGATCGCACTGATGTTTTGCTTCAAGCATTGGGCTGTGGAGTCTTGATGTTTGTGTATATTGCGTTACTCTACATTGCAATTGGCTTAATTCCTACTGGAATTGCCATGACTCTATTCTTTACCTATCCCGTGTTTACGGCGCTGCTTGCTTGGAGGTTTTTTGGCGAACGTCCAACACTCTTCCGTTGGTTGGTGATGGCGATTATTCTGGGGGGTGGAGTACTCACAATTCCTCAATCTTCTGCTGCTTACAGTAGTGATATCATTACCAATGGAATTTTCGCCAGCGTTGGATCTGGAGTTGTTTACGCCTTTTATAAGGTTATGGCCCAAAAATGTTTGGAAAAATTCCATCCAGTTCCTTTCACCTGGATTAGTTTTACCTGCACCCTACTGTTTTCTGGTGTCAGCTTACTGTTCTGTCCACCTTTCAGTACTCAACTGGATTGGACACCTCTGTGGATTGGCAGTATTTTTTCTGGTTTAGTGAGTTTCATAGGACACACTTTCAATAATGTAGGAATTCGCATGATTGGTGCAACTAAAGCCTCAATCGTCGGCGCTAGCAGTCCAGCATTAACAGTATTAGTCGCATGGGTCACAATTAGCGAAACTTTAAACTTGATTCAAAGTTTGGGGATTGGAATTGTCACATTAGGGATCGCGTTGTTGAGTGGAGAAGGCTTTGTGCGTAAACGTAGCACTTCATAGAAATCTTAGAAATTCACTAGACCAAAAAGTTATACGATTGCTCTGGAATAGTGAATTCTTATAGCTTGTTTTGAATTAAAAAAAAATGTAAGAAGAATTACATTAATTCTATCCTCATTATTGTCTAATCATCTTTCTTTTTTTCAAAGCTAAACTTGCACTTACAAATCCTAATGTTATACCCAAAATCGATGCAGGCTCTGGAATTTGAGTTGCGTCTAATTTCACATTATCGAAATTAATTTCTATACCATCACTCTCTAAAATATTCAGCAATCGAATTTCTAATGCTTGTCCTAAGTTTGGGTTATTAGCTGAAGTAGTATACGAAATGCTAGAGGTAACAAAAGCTCCTTCTATGATGCTCAGGCTATTAAAATCTTGAGTAAGTAAAGTTCCTCCAGCTAATAATTGAATAGCATAGCCAGGGAAACCATCTAAAATAGTGAAACCATTCACAGGTGGAATATTGGCTATTTCAACCTGTAAGGTATATTTCGTATTAGCTGTCAATAGACTGGTAAGGGTTTGTGATATTCCCACAGCAACACTTCCAGGTGGATAAGTGAGGTAAAGATATCCAACATTATTTCCTTCTGGAGCTTCGTTAAAATAAACGTCTGCTGTAGGATTGTATGCACCAT
Organism: Nostoc sp. CALU 1950; assembly: GCF_051172895.1. Classification (NCBI taxonomy): domain Bacteria; kingdom Bacillati; phylum Cyanobacteriota; class Cyanophyceae; order Nostocales; family Nostocaceae; genus Nostoc; species Nostoc sp. CALU 1950. The sequence goes on from NZ_JBDNJQ010000038.1 coordinate 31,635, forward strand.
AAATTGGCTCACCAACACCTATACTGGCAGATGTCAGGTTAGATGGATCATATAATGTCCAGCCAGGTAACACATTAGTAGTAAATTCTCCTTCTCCTATTATTGGTTCTTCAAAACCTGCATTAACTATACTTAAGCTTGCTGCATTTGCTGTAGGAGTTTTAGTGATAGCTGCAATATTTATAGCTGCACAAATAGCAGTAATATAAGCAATTTTTGCGGAGATTTTTTTGGAAATCATGATTTTAGTGGTAGATAGCATGAGAAAAATTTAGTAAGTAGTGAGTTAAATTTCATTTCCTAATTACTAAATTCGTAAAAATTAGAATTTACGTAACACTTCGTTATTCTAATTACTCAGATGCTAGCACTGCCTTAAAAAAGAATTATTAAGTTTGCAAAATATTTTGGTATAATTTTCAACAAATTTAATTTAGCTGAACTTTAGATTAAAAATTAGTTCTTAACAGTAACTTCATTTAAACAATGTTCAGTACTGATGTTGCTAAACCACAAGAAGCGAATATGGCTGTGGCAGCTTTAGGATATAGGAATCCGCTTTGATTTCTGAACTGATTTGCATAGGCAGGGAATAGGCAATAGGCAATAGGCAACAGGAAAGAAGGCTTCTTGGTTGTACTGAGTTTTTTCAGAAATCAAATATGAGTCCTATATTGTGTATTTAGGAGGTAGAGTTACAAAATGCCAGATAAATGGAATCCAGAATTATATGAACGGTTTCAATCCCAAAGAAGTCGCCCATTTTATGATTTGGTAGACATGGTACATCGACAAGAAAACTTACGAGTTCTAGATTTAGGATCTGGAACGGGAAAGTTAACTAAATATCTGCACGATACACTAGCAGCACAAGAAACTCTGGGAATAGATGCTTCTGAAAATATGCTGCAAAAAGCACGGCAATATGAAGGTAACGGACTACGGTTTGAGCAAGGAAAAATAGAGGATAACCCAGGAGAAGGAGAGTTTGATTTAATCTTTTCTAATGCCGCTTTGCAATGGTTAACAGGACACGAAGCTTTATTTGAAAAATTACGCCGCAAGTTACGTCCAGGTGGACAACTGGCTATACAAATCCCAACGATGGACGATGAACCAGTACATCAGTTAGCGCTTGAAACAGCCAAGGATTTTAGTCAAGAATTGGGGGGATATGTGCGGCGCTTGGAAGTACTGACTCCAGCGAATTATGCCAAACTACTGTATAGTCTGGAGTTTATTAAACAGGAAGTAAAACTTCAAATCTATGATCATGTTCTACCGTCACGAGAATCTGTAGTGGAATGGTATCGCGGTACGCTACTAACGGCATACGAGTCGCGCTTAGATACTCAGACTTATGAACGATTTGTAAAACGGTATAGGGAAAAGTTATTTGAAAAATTGGAAGATGAACAACCTTTCTTTTTCCCTTACAAACGCATTTTAATGTGGGGACGCGTTTAATTAATTCGTAATTCGTAATTCGTAATTCGTAATTCGTAATTCGTAATTGATTTGCGATCGCATTCCGTGCATCGTAGGCGATCGCAGGTGAGTTATTTACAAAAGCGATGTCTATGACGGGCTATGATACTTGTGGATTTGCTATCGGTGTCGCCCAAAAAATTCAACTGGCAGCCAATCAATTTTAACTTTTTGCTAGTGCCGTGTTGTTCCCAAGTAATATGAGGAACAACACGGCACTAGCAGTGAAGAATATCAGTATTGCATTCGCCCATTCTATAAGTTTTCATCGATTCTGAATTCTGGTTTATGGACACGGTATTTTGTATTTTTTACTATTGATTCTGGGTGTATACATAAAATCAAATAAAAAACAATCCTCCTAAGACATAGTTTCAAAAGAATTTATTAGCAAACTTGTGTTAAAGGCACTTGCATTTTTCTTGTAAGTATGAAAAGCTTTGTTACAGAGCAAAATACGGTAAATCAATCGAGTTATAGTATTTTTTGAGTAATACACTACAGCATTTCATTTACTGGCTGACTGACTTGAAAATAGGGACTGATGACGGATGACTGGGTAGAGAAATATTTTCATGCCCTCGTTGTGTGATTTATCACATGGCTATCTAGTTTAAAGTGCTGAGTGCTGTAGACGTTTTTGCGGCTTATAGCATGGTGTAGCCACTGTGTTGGGGAGACAGCGCCGTGGGTGGGTTCCCCGAATTGTAGCAATTGGCGTTGCTGAGTAAAAGTCAATGAGTCAGTAAAGTGGACTTTCATCTAGTGTATACAGTTCATGACGACTACTTAGCCAGAGCCACAGAATAATAAAAAATAATGAGTAAAACACGCAAGTTTCGTTTAGGTGCATTCATTCAAGCCACTGGACATCACGTTTCCGCCTGGCGACATCCAGATGCACAGATAGACGCTGGATTCAATTTTGAGCATTACAAAGAAATTACCCAGACTGCCCAACGCGGCTTGTTCGATGCAGTTTTTCTGGCGGACAGTCCAGGAGTTTGGGGTGGTGCTCCAGAAACTCAAAAACGCAATGGTAAACTTGTCCATTTTGAGCCAGTCACACTCTTTTCGGCCTTGTCTTCTGTAACCCAAAATATCGGCTTCATTGCCACCGCTTCGACTACCTACGAAGAACCCTACACCCTGGCGCGGAAGTTTGCTTCCTTGGATCACTTGAGTAAAGGGCGGGCGGGCTGGAATGTAGTTACTACAGGTAACGAGAATGCCGCACTTAATTTCGGTCTTGAGCATCATCCAGAACACAGCCACCGTTATGAACGTGCTAAAGAGTTTATGGAAGTGGTGAAAGGATTGTGGGACAGTTGGGAAGATGATGCCTTCATCCGTGACAGAGAATCTGGTATCTATTTCGAGCCTGACAAACTGCACATACTCAACCACAAGGGCAAACATTTTTCTGTCAAAGGCCCCTTAAACGTCGGTCGTCCGCCCCAAGGCTACCCAGTGATTGTACAGGCTGGAGCCTCTGAAGCCGGACGGGACTTAGCTGCGCGTACTGCTGAGGTAATCTTCACCGCCAATCAAACCCTAGCCGATGCCCAGGAATTTTATGCTGATATCAAAGGGAGGTTGGCGCAATATGGGCGTTCTCCAGAGGATCTGAAAATTATGCCTGGGGCTTTCCCAATTATTGGGCGTACTGAGGAAGAAGCTCAAGAAAAATACGAATTTCTGCAATCGTTGATTCATCCCGATGTAGCTTGGGGTATTTTAAAGAACTATTACAAGGGTGTGGATCTATCCAAGTATTCTCTAGATGATCTCGCTCCTGAACTGCCCAGTGACACTAACAACAACAAGAGTCGTCTGAAACTAGTTAGAGATTTGGCTACTCGTGGGACTCTCACACTACGTCAGTTGTATCTGTCTCTGGCTACTGCACGAGGTCATCGCACTATACTTGGTACTCCCGAAAGTATTGCCGATCAACTAGAGGAATGGTTCAACAACGGTGCAGCAGATGGTTTTAATATCATGCCGCCAATTTTGCCTACAGGGTTGGATGACTTCGTGAACTTGGTCGTTCCCATCTTGCAGAAACGCGGACTGTTCCGTACTGAATACGAGGGTAGTACTTTGCGGGAAAATTTGGGTTTGCGTCGTCCGGGTAATCGTTTTAGCGCTAAACAAGTCGGTGAGAGATTGGTTTTGGCATGAAAAGTCTTGAGTTGAAAGACCGCCGACAAGGGGGAGCCACTGCGGTGGACGGGTTTCCCGGCATAAAGCAAGTGGCGTTGGGGTATCAACCTTCTCCAGATGAATTGTTTACTGATGATTAATCCATACTTCGTCAAAGCCACGTTCTGTAGATCGCCGCCAGATGCTCTACAGTAGCCTGAAAATCGTAGCTAAAAGCTTAACCAGCATCCAAATAGTGCTGGATAAAACCTGTAATTTTTTGTTCGCATAGCGTGCCATAGGAAAGGAAAAAACATGACTGAATATAGCAGATTGAAAACTTCCCGTTCCGCCGCAATCAAGGCAAAGCTTAATTATCCAATAATTGATACCGATGTTCACACTAATGATTTCACTCCGGCGCTGGAGGATTATATTGCTAAATACGGTGGCTCAAAACTCGTAGATGAATTGCGGAAAGCAGAAGCTTCTCGTCTCAATTCCAAGAGCAATGGTAAAGACTGGTATCAACAAACTTCTGAAGAACGTCAATACAACCGGACAATTCGATCGCCTTGGTGGGCGAGAGTTACCCGCAATACTTTGGATCTCGCTACTTACACTCTTCCCGAACTATTCTATGAGCGTCAAGCAGAGCAAGGATCAGATTATTCGGTGTTGTTTCCAAATAATGTTCTTGCACCAGCTGGAGCAAGTAAAGAGAACCGTCAAGCACTGCAACGGGCGGTCAATCACTATCATGCTGACTTGTACCGGAAATATAGCGATCGCTTGACACCGGTAGCTGGTATCCCGATGGGTAATCCTCAAGAAGCCGTTGAGGAGCTAGAATTTGCAGTGAAAACACTAGGGCTGAAGGTGGCAAACATTCCTGGTGGTGTGAAACGGCCAATTAAGGCGATCGCTGATAAATATCCAGCAGATCAATATCCTGAAATCGCCAAGTATGCATCCTACATTGACTTTTACGGATTGGATAGTGAATATGACTACGATCCATTCTGGGCAAAAGCAGTTGAATTAGGTGTACCCGTTACTACCCATTACGGCAGTCAAGGTTGGACTGGGCGCTCCTCCATCAGTAACTACATGAACAACCACATCGGTCATTTCGCCGATGGCTCCCAAGCATTTGCCAAGGCGTTGTTCTTTGGTGGTGTTACCAAACGTTTCCCACAGTTGCGCGTAGCCATGCTCGAAGGTGGTGCAGATTGGGGCGCTCACGTCTACATTCATTTAGTAGATCGTTTCTCCAAACGCAATCTTAAAGGGCTGCAAAACTACAACCCAGAATTCGCAAATGCTGATGAGTTGTTAGTGTTGTTTGAGCGTTTTGGTAGCGAATTCCTGCAAGAACATCCTCTGAGTAAAGAGGAACTAACAAAGAGTGTCTTGGGTTCTTCCTTCAACCGTCATAGCCGCTCACCCGTTGGTAGTGAACTAGAAGATTTTGCCGCAGCCGGGATTGAAACAATTGAAGACATCCGCGATCGCTGGGTAAATAGTTTCTTCTTTGGTTCCGAGTCTGACGATCGCACCATTGCAGCAGCATTCAACGACAAAGCCAATCCCTTGGGTGTGAAAATCAATGCCATCTATTCCTCAGATGTTGGTCACTGGGATGTACCAGATTTGACCGATCCACTAGCGGAAAGCTGGGATTTGGTACAAGAAGGTGTGATTTCTGAAGCGGACTTTAAGGCTTATGTATTCCATAATCCTTACAAGTTTTATACTCAAGCTAATCCCGACTTCTTTAAGGGTACGGCGGTTGAATCTAAGGTAGCTAACATCCAATCTCCACAAGCAGATAAAAATTTGGTAACGGCGTAAGAGATTAGTAGTCTGTCAAATTCATTTTGATGGGCTGCAAGATCCCCGACTTCTTCAAGAAGTCGGGGATCTGACCACCGCTAACCCTTCAGAACTAATGGGACAGACCATTAGTAGTCTGTCAAATTCATTTTGACGGTTAGAGAAACGCGATAAATCGCCGTCTCTACTCTTACCGCAAAGAGCGCTAAATAGAATTCCTTTCCTCTTCTAACATGACATTACCAACAACTAAACTCGGTCAAACTGGATTGACCGTTTCCCGTCTCTGTCTCGGTACAATGACCTTCGGATTGCAGACAGATGAAGAAACTTCCCGGCAAATCCTTGACACCGCCGCCGATGCGGGAATCAACTTTCTTGATACAGCTGATGTGTATCCACTTGGGGGTGGGCTTGCTACGGCTGGAAATACCGAAGAAATTATTGGGCGCTGGCTCAAAGGCAAACGCGAACATTTTATTTTGGCTACCAAGGCTGTAGGTAAAGTTGGCCCTGCACCTTGGGATCAGGGTGCTTCGCGTAAACACATTTTGGATGCGATCGATGCTTCCCTCAGAAGACTGGGAACTGATTATGTTGACCTGTACCAATTGCACTCTGATGATGCCTCAACCCCTCTTGATGAGACTCTGGAAGCACTGGACACCATAGTTCGGGCTGGTAAGGTACGCTACATTGGGGTTTCTAACTTCTTAGCTTACCGACTCGCCCGCGCCTTGGGCCGCGCCGATGTGCGAAATTTAATTCGCTTCGTCTCGATTCAACCCCGCTATAATTTGTTGTTCCGCGAAATTGAGCGAGAACTTTTGCCCTTGGCGAAAGAAGAAGGATTAGGTGTAATTCCTTACAATCCCTTAGCAGGTGGTCTACTCACTGGCAAACACAATCTTACTCAAGGCCCCGCCGCAGGGACTCGTTTCACCTTGGGTACTGCCGCAGAACGTTATCAAGAACGATACTGGCGCGATCGCGAGTTCAATACTGTGGAAGAATTACGCACAGTGGCGGAATTTGCTGGATTGTCGCTCACTACCCTAGCAGTAGCTTGGGTGCTGGCTAATCCGATTATTACTGCCCCTATTATTGGTGCTAGTCGTCCAGAACAACTGACTGACACCCTCAAGGCTATAGAACTAAAACTCGACGACAGTTTGAAACAAAAACTCGACGACATCACCGCAGAATATCGCAGGGGAGATTCTCTGCGTTAGTTTTGCAAATTTTAACCTTTCCAATCCAAACTATTTCATCTATCAAACAACTATGATTAAACGCCGTCGTTTTCTAAATGTTGCTACATCTAGTCTGGGCGGTTTTTCGATGGCATATTTGTTGGGAAGTTGTAGCCAACAAGGCCAACAGAATGTAGCAAGTACTAGTGGCAATTCAATTTCTCTTGGTATAAAAACTAAAGTTCTCCGCATGGGTTATCAGAGTGCAGGGGATCTGTTCAGAAATCGGCAAGTTTTAGAGAAACGCTTAGAGCCACTGGGAATCAAGGTGGAATGGGCGCAATTTGTCCAAGGGCCTCAACTCATGGAAGGTATGGCTGCGAAAAGAGTTGACGTAGGATCAGTAGGAGAAACGCCGCCAATTTTTGCCCAAGTCGCTGGTTCAGACCTTGTTTATGTCGTCGGTACACAAAGAACCGAAAGAACAGGAACAAGTAGTGTAATTGCTGTACCTCCAGAGTCTCCCCTTCAGAAATTTGAGGATATCAAGGGGCAAGAAGTTTATTTTCAAAAAGGCTCGGCATCGCACTATTTTATTCTTAGAGCTTTGCAGTCAATCGGCTTGACAATTAAGGATATCAAAATCAAAAGTATGGCGACTATCGAGGCGCGGGGTGCGTTTCTCGAAGGGAGAATTCCCGTTTGGATGACTGGAGATCCGCATTATGCGATCGCTCAAAAGATGGGTCGAATTCGCGTTCTCAGAGATTCTGTTGGGCTAGATTCTCCTGGGGGCTATTATATTGCTGATAGGAAGTTTGCCCAAGAAAATCCTGGCTTACTCAAAATTATCATTGAAGAACTTCATGCTCTTGATAAGTGGGCAGAAGCGAATCGAAATGAAGTGAAAAAGTTGATGATCGCAACACAAAAGCTCGATGAAGATGTGGCCGATAAGGTAATGTCTCGTCGCACTTTCGCAGGACGCAGAGGCCTAAGTCCTGAACTGATAGCGGAACAACAGCGTGTAGCAGATTTATTCTTTAAAGAGGGTGTCATACCGAAGAAAATTAATATTCAGGATGCGTTACTTGCGCCTGATTTGTATGCTGCGATTACACCGCCAGAAATTATGGTCTAGTACTTTTTTCATTAGTTATGAGGAGCTAAGGTGTAAAATCAGACGGTTGCTTTAGCAGTTTATTGTTGTCTTTTTATCACCCTTAAGCCCCTTCAGAAAGAATGTTTTGCTTAGAAACACAACGCCTAATCCTTCGAGAATTCCAAGAAAAAGACGTGCATCAACTTGCGCCAATACTTGCAAATCCAAAAGTAATGGAATTTTCTCCTACTGGAATTCTATCAGCTTCCCAAACGCAGGCTAAAATAGTTAGTTTCATGATTTCTTATAAAGCGTTCGGATTTGGAAAGTGGGCTGTCATTTTAAAAGAAAGCAACCAATTGATTGGTTACTGTGGAATTGCAATAGAACAAATTGAAAATGTAAACGAACCAGAAATTGGGTATCGGCTAAATCCAGAGTTTTGGGGTAAGGGATTAGCAAGTGAAGCCGCGTTAGCAACAATTAAATACGGATTTGAGCAACTCAAATTTCCATATATCCTCGGCATTGTCGAACGAGCAAACACAGCATCGATCAGAGTGCTTGGGAAGTTGGGTATGAAACACGAAAGAAGAACGATATTTCATGGAGTTGAGATGGATATTTATCGTTTGAATATTGCTACTTAAGAAAGCTTTGGCACTGTGAACAAAGTCTTCTAGCTTTATTTCAATGTTATTTGTCCCCACTCAATCGAGTTGTTAAAGAGAAGCCGAAAAAGATGCTACAAGATCGACTCTCATGAAGAAAAAGTCCAAACAATCGAAATCCTTTCAACGTGCTGCCGACGCGCCCAACTTGCCAGCGACGACCTTTAGGTTCATTTGCTATTTTGTTAACCAGTTTCGCTGGTGGTATGTGGCAATGGTGATTCTGGAGGTAATACACGCAACCTGTGGCATCATGTTACCTTATGCCATTGGTGAGATCATCCGGGGCGTGACGCGATCGCCAGGGGACAGTAAGCAGATTTTTGATGCCGTGAGCCAACCTCTGATGTTGTTCATCGCCTTGAGTTTGGGTGAAGTAGTATTCGGGCGATCGGCTGGACTCTTACAGACAATCCTCCATCCGCTCCACCGACAGCACATCGTCCGTTCTCTATATGCTTACTTGCAGCACCATTCTCATCGTTACCTCAGCAGCAGTTTTTCTGGAGCATTGGCACATCGGATTAGCGAAACTTCTCTGGGTGTGACTCAGACGATGCAAATGCTGATTACTGAATTTATGCCAGTAATCATCGTGTATACTGTCACCACGATATTACTGTATCGCGTCTATCCTCCACTTGCTGGATTCGTGGGGATATGGGCAGTTCTTTTCATCAGTATTTCGTTCTGGCTGGCGACTCGCTGCCGAATTTACTCACGCAAAGCCGCAGCAGCAAGAAGTGAAACAACTGGCATCATTGTAGATGCGGTAACAAATCTCACTAGTAGCAGACTGTTTGCTCGCCTGGGTTTTGAACGACGCTATTTGAATGAGCAATTAAGGGACGAACTCAAAGAGGTGAGAAAATCCAACTGGTACTCGGAGCGAATCCGCTGGTTTCAGTTTATCTCAGCAGCAGTTCTGAAAATTGGCACTTTGTATTACTCGCTCTCACTTTGGAGTCAGGGGACGATCGCAACTGCGGATTTCGTTGTAGCAACCAGTCTGTCGCTGTTAATCATCAGTGAAGCCCGCAATTTAAGTAAACGGTTTTTAGAATTTTTTGAACATATCGGCAATATTGCCAATGGTGTCTTCACTATTGTTCAACCCCACGAGATCATTGATCGGGATAGTGCGATCGCTCACTCAATCACTCAGGGACAAATTGAGTTTCGGCAAGTAAATTTTAGCTATTCCCTTGGTAAAAAAGTATTCGACAACCTGTCTATAACCATCCAACCAGGCCAGCGTGTCGGACTGGTTGGCTTTTCTGGCTCAGGGAAATCCAGTTTCGTCAATCTGATTTTGCGTCAATTCGACCCCCAATCGGGACAGATTCTCATTGATGGGGTGGATATTCGAGACATGACGCAAGATGCCCTACACTCCCAGATCAGCTTGATTCCTCAAGATCCGTCTTTGTTCCATCGGACATTAATAGAAAATATTCGTTATGGACGACTGGATGCCAGCGACGAGGAAGTGGTCGAAGCAGCACGCCAGGCCTATGCTCACGATTTTATCGCGCAGATTAAGGAAGGGTATGATTCTTTGGTTGGTGAGCGTGGTGTCAAACTTTCTGGAGGGCAAAGACAAAGGATTGCGATCGCGCGGGTAATTCTCAAAGACGCGCCGATCCTGATTCTAGATGAAGCTACCTCCAGCCTCGATTCCATCACCGAAAAAGCGATCCAAGACACTTTAGATTTAGCAATGGATGGCAAAACGGTCATCGTGGTGGCTCATCGACTTTCTACAATTGCCCATCTAGACCGCATTTTGGTATTTGATCAAGGGCGCATTATCGAAGATGGTACTCATGCAAAACTGCTGGCACGCCGCGGTGCTTACTACAGGTTATGGAAAATGCAGGCAGGTGGATTCTTACCTGTAGAAGCTAATAATCAGAATGTATCTGTATGAACAACTGCAAGAATTAATTCATCCCAGGTGGGACTATCTTTACCAACTCAGTGCTGAGTGCTGAGTGCTGAGTAAATTTAAGAAGTACCTAACTCAAAAACTGCGATCGCCTATGAGCAATAAGGGTGTTAGGATATCTTTCACCAGCTGAATCTGACTTATGAAATTAGTTTGCTCCCAAAGCGATCTCAGTACAAATCTCTCACTCGTAAGTCGTGCAGTGCCTTCACGACCAACTCATCCAGTACTTGCCAATGTGTTGCTACAAGCGGATGCTGAAACTAACCAGGTAAGTTTAACAGCCTTTGATCTCAGCTTAGGAATCCGCACCAGCTTTAACGCAGAGGTATGGCAAGGAGGTGCGATCGCACTTCCTGCTAAGTTACTTGTAGATATCACCTCTCGTCTTGCAGAAGGCGAAATCACTTTAGATGATGAATCAGCCCTCACAGGTGCAACACCCGGTGGAGAGGGTTTAATAGTGACACTCACACCCAAGAGTGGACATTACCAAGTCCGAGCAATGGGGCCTGAAGAATTTCCCGAACTACCTATAATTGAAAATACCGAAGTAATCCATCTCACCACTGCTGCATTAATTGAGGGATTACGAGGTTCATTGTTTGCTACGAGTGGTGATGAAACCAAGCAAGTACTTACGGGAGTACATTTAACAGTTAAACAAGATACCCTAGAATTTGCAGCTACTGACGGACATCGCCTAGCAGTAGTAGAAACTAGCAACGAGCGTCCTCTAGGCGGAACTACTCAACTAGAAGTGACAGTGCCAGCTAGAGCATTACGCGAACTCCAACGAATGCTAGCTCATAGCGCCTCATCAGATGAACCTGTAGCTTTATATTTCGATCAAGGTCAAGTTGTGTTTGCATGGCAAAATCAACGCTTGACTAGTCGCACATTAGAAGGGCAATATCCTGCTTATCGACAATTAATCCCCCGCCAATTTGAGCGGCAAGTGACAATTGAACGGCGACAATTCGTCAGCACTTTGGAACGGATTGCTGTACTAGCTGATCAGAAAAATAATATTGTCAAGGTCAGTATTGATAGCGAAGCTCAAGAAATTACTTTATCATGTGAAGCTCAAGATGTGGGCAGTGGTAGAGAGTCAATGCCGGCACAGATTTCTGGGGAAAACATTGAAATTGCTTTTAACATTAAATATTTGATGGAAGGCTTGAAAGAGTTACCATCTTCCGAAATTCAAATGCATTTAAATCAAAGCCTAACTCCAGTTATTTTTACACCATTGGGTGGTTTGAAAATGACCTATTTAGCTATGCCTGTGCAACTTAGAAGTTAAAAAAATAGTATATATAGGAGTCCTAAATCATTCGTGGAAAATTAGATCCCCGACTTCTTTGAGAAGTCGGGGATCTCGACACCGCGGATTTTCACAAATCAAATAGGATTACTATATAGGAATCCGCTTTGATGTTTGAATTTACTTGCGTGGGCAGGCAATCAATACTGCTCGCTTTGTGCATTTTTAACTCGGAATAGGGTTTGGGAAAAGGTTAAAGGTTAAAGGTTAAAGGTTTTTTCTTTCCCCTTTCCCCCGCCCCTTATCCCCAGAGGGGGCCCCACCTTCCCCTTTTCCCCTTAACCGACAAGTATTGGGCAGGCAATAGGCAATAGGGCATTGGTAACTTCTTCCCCATGCCCAAAAACTCCACCTACAAGGGGATGGAGTTTTTTATGTCATTGAAAATCGAAAGGCTCAGATTCCTAACTTCTTAAAGAAATTGGGAATCTCGTTATGAAATTTATTAATAATGAACGTATTCAGGATCACAAAGAAACTTAACTTAGATTCTATATCTTTGGTAGTAGTGCCTTGATTCTTGTGATGGAAGTTGGAGAAAGTCTGATCAGTTATCGTAGGTAAAAATGGAAACAATTATCATTAACACTAAATCATTCATTGGGGAAATAACAAAGCGGGTTAAACAATCATGAGAAATTAAGGTTGAGATTCAGAGTTTTCCGACTGTGGTATCTTATCTAATTTATCTGTTAGTTATAATCTTGACGGGCTGAACAGTTCAGTCACTAATTAGCATAATTCTTAGAGCAGCAGATTTGGTGATCCTATTTAGCTAAGTCAAGCAATTTTTCCCACCAGAGGTAGAAGTAATACTTCGCAATATGCCGTAATCTTTTTTGTAAAAAGCATCTGAGTGGCGAAAAGTTTTCAATGGACACCTTGTAATTTCCTAGATTTAATTTACTTTGAGCATCTAGGTTGAATGCCACACGTCTCATTTAAAAGACTGGCCCATCTGTAGTGCTATAGGACATAAATTGTCAAAAACCTAAAATAAATGTATTTTATAAGTTCAATTGAATAACAATTGCAGTTTACAACTAGTTAAATTTCTCATTCAGCAAAATTGGGAATGCTGCAATTTTTCCAAGAATTTATTTAGTAGATTTTTTGCTCAACCTCTGCAAGCAAGTAGCGGGTATTTAAGGTGAACATAGAAAAATTTATCCAACGCACAGAAGTATTGCATAAGCGTTTAGCAGATTTATACCAAACTGCGAATGTATTACCTTGGATTCCCGCGGATCTGCTGCCACAAGCTTTCAAGGAACTCTATAACACTTCAAAGATAGTACAATTAGCGGCGGAGGAACTGTATCAGCAAAATGAGGAACTATTACAAACACGGGATTGGTTAGAAGCGGAACGCCAACACTATCAAGAATTATTCGAGTTTGCTCCAGACGGCTATTTAGTAACAAATACAGAAGGAATCATCCAAGAAGCTAATCTTACCGCAGCTAAGTTGCTCAATGTTTCAAAGCATTTTTTGGTGGGCAAACCAATGATTAATTTTGTCGTTTTAGAAGAACGTCAGCAGATTCGCAACGAACTTGTCCAGCTATCCCAATCAGACAGAGTTAAAGAGTTATTGGTACGTTTACAACAACATTATGGCGAGTTTTTTGATGCAGCGTTGACAGTGGCAGTTGTCCGCAATCACCAGGGTAAAGCAATTTCTCTGCGCTGGATAGTGCGTAATATTACTGACCGACAGCAGTTTGAATCAGTAATAATTAAGAATGACAACGATCTTTTCAATACTCGTCCCAGACATAAACACTCTAAAGGAGAAACTATTCCCCTCAACCCATTAGTAATTTGGTATGTTTGTCAGGGTTTGGTCAAACTCACTACCTACAGTGAAACTGGTGAAGAACTGCTAATAGGATTGGCAACAGCAGGAATGGTTTTTGGTTCTAGTTTGACATCTTTAAACATTTACCAAGCAACAGCCCTCTCGGATGTTGAGTTGGTGTCAATTTATGCGTCAGAGATAGCAGCTTCTCCAAATCTGAGTCATACTCTTTTACCAAAAATTAATCAGCGGTTACAGCAAACAGAATCTTTTTTAGTCATTTGTGGAAAACGACGGGTACAAGAGCGTTTGCAGCATCTATTACAACTTTTGAAACGAGAAGTGGGTGAAACTGTGCCGGAGGGTACTCGCCTAAGTGTTCGCTTCACTCATGAAGATATTGCTAGTGCCTGCTGTACTACGAGAGTCACAATCACACGATTGATGGGCAAATTACAAGAGGAAGGTGTAATCAGTTTTGACTTAAAAAAACATATTATCTTGAAAGATTTCGATTAATTAGTTTGCTGTAGATTTCAACTTTACGGCATAAAATTTATCTCATTATTTGGGGGAAAAATTAGATCCCCGACTTCTTCGAGAAGTCGGGAATCTGGACATCGCGCATTTTCACAACTCATTTAGGATTACTATAGTGCAGCTTATATCAATTACTCCTGATTAGCGTTGAGAGGATGTCGATGGCTTTAACATAGACTTCTTCGCTAAAGGAATTACCAGCGATTATGGATGATTATCTCAGTTAGTTAGCTGGTGGAAAAGATTGGATAAATCGGGAAAGATGAGGCGATCGCTCTTGATGGCGAAAACTGAAGTAGCAAAGACAGCTAGTATTGCAGTAAACTTATGGGTAAACCGTAGTATATCTCATTGTAGTACTGTACGGATAAGCAACAATAAAGTTTTCGCCAATTCAAGGTAGAGATGATGAAAGAAATAACACGCCGCAAATTTATCGCAACAACCACTCTGGCGACGGGTTTTGCCTTGGCAGTGCAACCCATTTCTGCCCAAGTCATTAGCACTGATGCTAAGGGACTGGTAGCTGGTGCGGTGAAAATTCCCGTTAAAGATGGCGAAATCCCTGCTTACAGAGCAGCACCTGCTACTGGTGACAATTTTCCCATTGTCCTGGTAATCCAAGAAATCTTTGGTGTCCATGAGCATATTCAGGATGTTGCTCGTCGCTTTGCTCGGTTGGGGTATTTAGCGATCGCACCCGAATTATTTGTACGTCAAGGCGATGTCTTAAAATTAAGCAGCATAGACGAAATTCGCCCAATTGTTGCCAAAGTTCCAGATGCCCAAGTGTTATCCGATCTTGACGCTACGGTAAACTGGGCGGTGAAATCAGCTAAGGGTAATGCCGACAAATTGGGGATTACAGGCTTCTGCTGGGGCGGCCGCATTACCTGGTTATATGCAGCCCACAATCCCAAGGTGAAGGCTGGTGTGGCTTGGTACGGGAGACTCGTGGGCGATGCTACTGAACTTCAGCCCAAGTATCCCGTCGATATTGCATCAAAACTGACAGTTCCAGTTCTCGGACTCTATGGTGGGAAGGATACAGGTATTCCATTAGATACAGTAGAGCAGATGCGCGATCGCTTAAAGTCCAGCAGCAGTAAATCTGAAATCATCGTCTACCCAGATGCACCCCACGCATTTTTTGCCGATTATCGTCCCTCCTACCGCGAGAAAGAAGCTAAGGAAGGTTGGAAACGTCTCTTGGCATGGTTTAAGCAGAATGGCGTGTAAGTCTGCGGAATATAGGAAAGCCTCCCGATCTGGGAGGCCCAAAGGTTAGCGCTATATCTGCCAGGATTTTTAACAACCGTGAATGTTGTATGTTCACAAATTAAATGTCGCTAATTTTAAACCTTACAACTCTTGCTATACAAGAGTCAAACTAGTTTTTAGAAGTTTTTCAAATTCGATAGTGATTTTACCTTGTTTCATACACTTAAGGTCGTAAACCTAATATTTTCAAATTGTAAATGTCGCTTATTCTATTTGATGCAGAAACTATCGTTTTAATCAACTTTACAAATTTAATGTCGCTTTCTTATTAGTACAAGTCTTCATATCACAAAGAAAGCTCACAATACTTAATGATATAGGGGCTTTGATTTCTGAACGAATTTGCGTGGTGTGCGTTCGCGGATCGTGTCGCAGCGCAAGCGCGATAGGCAGGCAACAGGTAACAACTAAGAAGCCTTCTTGACTATTGCCTATTGCCTGCCCAATACTTGTCGGGTTTTGGGGAAAAGGGGAAGGTGGGGCCCCCTCTGGGGATAAGGGGCGGGGGAAAGGGGAAAGAAAAAACCTTTAACCTTTAACCTTTAACCTTTAACCTTTTCCCAAACCCTATTCCGAGTTAAAAATGCACAAAGCGAGCAGTATTGATTGCCTGCCTACGCAAATTAGTTCAGAAATCAAAGCGGATTTCTATATGATTTCTATAGAAGGGTAAAAAATTCATTAATGTTAGCAGAAGCTCCATCTATGCTCAAAAATTAATTATGTTAATCTATTTCAGTGTATATATAAAATAATTAGCCATTAATCTTACATAATGAGGTTTTAAGTTGTGGTGTTTGAACCTGAAGATATTCTGGAGGGAACGCGTTTGATTCGTCCTTTTCTTCCAGAACTTTTAGGAGATGATGCGGTTCAAGTAGACCGACAATTATCTGAACTATTGGCACAAGCTAAAGCTGGACAGCAAGTCCATGACCAGATTTTGGAAATCTTCAAAAGTTACCCAGATACTGACGACTGGATGGCTGAGTTTCTGAGTGAAAAACCGATAACAAAAGGTTTTGAGCCACTTCCAGGTAAAGGTCAACCAATATCTGCTTCAAAATATAGATGTCCTCAAGGGGATGATTATAGTTGGTATCGTCGCTCTGTCGGAACAGCTATACCAAACTGTCCTACTCATAATGTCCCGTTAATACCTGCTGATTAATTACAAAATATGCCAACCAAATTTTTGGAAAGTCTGGGTGGAAAGCTGGCAGAAAACTGGGCTGCGAACATACTAACACCAGCCTTTGTTTTCTGGATTGGGGGACTACTAGCTTGGGTATGGCGTTTTGGTCGAAAACCTTTGGAAGACTGGCTTAAACAGCAACCAGAATCTTTGCTGATTGTTGTCATGGTAAGTGGTTTGCTGATTATTGCTGTCTCAGGTTTTGTGGTTCAAAGGTTCGATTTATTTATTTTAAGATTTTTAGAAGGCTATTGGTCTGCTTGGTTGCTACCTTTACGACGCTGGATGATACAGCAAAAAGAGCGTGATTTGAAACGAAAAGATAAGCGTTGGCAAACCCTGGCTGATAAAAAAGATCAACAAGTTATAACTAACGAGGAATTAGAGGAATATGTAACGCTGGATGGACAACTTATGCAGTTTCCATCTCAACCTAATAGGTTAATGCCTACAAAGTTAGGTAATATCCTCAGAGCCGCTGAAAGCCGCCCTTATGATAAATATGGCTTGGATGCTGTAATTTGCTGGTCTCGCCTCTGGCTACTATTACCGGATGGAGTGAAGAAAGAATTACAAGAAGCACGGTCAAATCTGAATACAGCAGCCCGTTTTTGGGTGTGGAGTTTGCTGTTTATCGTTTGGACTCTTTGGGCTTGGTGGGCTATCCCTGCTGGGTTAGTGGGGGCAATCTTTGCTTATTATTGGGCAGTTGATGCCGCAAGTATTTACTGTAGCTTATTGGAATCTGCGTTTGATTTGTATCGCTTAGAACTTTACAAATCTCTTCGTTGGCAAATACCTATTAATCCTAAGCAAGAACAAGAGTTAGGTCAGCAATTGACAACTTATTTATTACGAGGTTTAGATGGCGACAGACCAATATTTACGCCTCTAAAAGAAAAGTGACTCTCATGGGTAAATATTTAGTCAGGAATATTTACTCGATTCTTGCCTGTGAAAATACGATTAAAATCAAACAATAGCTAGAATTTTGAGAAATTTTCCCGAATTTTTATAAAAAGTCGCATATTAAATGAGTAGAGATGCTTTAGTTGTTGGCATTAATAAGTATAATTTTCCAGGAGCATCAGCCTTACGATCGCCTGCTAACGATGCAGAAGCGATCGCCAAGCGACTCAGTGAAGCTGGAAATTTTCATGTCAAGCGATTGCCAGAATTCCTAGATCAGCGTGAAGATCATGCACCGCGCATCGCAAAGAATCAGGAAGTCAAGGTTGCAGATTTAGAGAAGGCTTTAGAGCAACTATTTGATCCTGAAGGTAAAAGCGTTCCAGATACAGCCCTCTTCTATTTTTCTGGGCATGGTCTTCGTAAAGGTCGGCGCAAAGAAGGTTTTCTAGCTACTAGTGATACCGATTGTGATGGGAACTGGGGACTGCGATTAAAGTGGCTGCGTGATTTATTGCAAGACAGCCCAGTACGGCAGCAGATTATCTTGTTGGACTGTTGTTACAGTGGGGAACTACTCAATTTTACAGACGCTGATCCGGGCGATCGCGGAAATACACGCGATCGCTGTTTTATTGCTGCTTGCAGAGAATTTGAGCTAGCCAATGAAAATGTGCGTACAGCCAGTAGTGTACTCACTAGCGCGATTTTGCGCGGATTTGACTTGGCTGAACTATCTAACCAATGGGTCACCAACGAAACCCTAGTAGCATTCTTACGGCAGGAATTAGAAACAGCACCCCAAAAATTCATCTCCAACAATTTGGGGTGTATTAATCTCTTTTTTAGGAAAGAAACAAAGAATAAGCAAGCTGTTCAATCTGCGCCTGTACAAACTTCGAGTCCACCAAATCAGACGAATAAATTAGCAGAGCAATTACAGGCTTGGTTCACTGCCTTGCGCTATGGCTTTGAAAAGTATGAAATTAACAATGAAAATTATTTTGAGTGGATTATTAATGTCAATAACCCTGTAGAGAAAAAGGGATATAACCGAGTTTTGATACGCGGCATCACAGGAGAAGCCGGAATGGCAGATGTTGCTGCCTTGCGACAGTCAGTAAATACTCGAAAAACAGATATAGGTTGGCTAATCACCAATCGCCGTGTCAGTCGCGCTGCCAAAGATGAGGTGAGCAAGCAAGAAAACCAGGATTTATTCTGCTACACCCTTGATGATCTGCTGGATCGAGATGCCGATTTTAGTGGCTACCTCAAATGGCTAGAAAATGAAATCAAGCAACGGGGAATTGACCGCACTTATGTACCCCTAGCTTGTACCAAAGAGGAATTTGATCCCATCTCAAAGCAGAAAATGGGCATGAGCCATTACGCTCAAGCTGATGGTTGGATTGATGGTTATGTTGAGCGCTGGCTTGATGATCCTGCCAAAGAACACCTTTCTATTTTGGGTGAATTTGGCACTGGTAAAACCTGGTTTGGGTTGCATTATGCCTGGACTGCCCTGCAACGCTATCGTGATGCTCAACGCCGGGGAGTAGAACGCCCACGTCTACCATTAGTCATTCCTTTACGGGACTATGCCAAAGCAGTCAGTGTAGAATCGCTATTTTCAGAATTCTTTTTCCGCAAGCATGAAATCCCACTGCCTGGTTATTCTGCCTTTGAACAACTCAACCGCATGGGTAAAGTGTTGTTGATTTTTGATGGCTTTGATGAAATGGCAGCTAGAGTCAATCGCCAAGAGATGATCAACAACTTCTGGGAACTAGCCAAAGTAGTAGTACCAGGGGCAAAGGTAATTCTCACCTGTCGCACCGAAC
This sequence comes from Nostoc sp. CALU 1950, assembly GCF_051172895.1. NCBI lineage: Bacteria > Bacillati > Cyanobacteriota > Cyanophyceae > Nostocales > Nostocaceae > Nostoc > Nostoc sp. CALU 1950. The sequence goes on from NZ_JBDNJQ010000038.1 coordinate 50,915, forward strand.
ATTTCCCCGAAGCTAAAGAAGGCAGGGCTTTGCTAAGTGCAGAGTTGCAAGCTTCTACAATTAACTTGCCTCTAGAGACACCGCGCTTTGAAGTGCTGGAATTAGAAAAATTTGATGACGAGCAAATTCGGCAGGTACTAGCGTTTCGTGCTGAACCAGAGACAGTAGAACAGATAATGAGTAATCCGACATTGCGGGATTTGGCCCGTCGTCCTGTAATGACGGAACTGATTATAGAAGCCTTGCCAGAGATTGAAGCGGGCAAGCCAGTAGATATATCACGGGTATATTTATATGCTGTGCGGCACAAGATGGAGAGAGATATCAAAACCAACCGTACCTTTACCTCATTGGCAGATAAGCTCTATTTTTTGTGTGAGTTGTCCTGGGAAATGCTCTCAACAGACCAGATGAGCATGAACTACAAAGAATTTCCCGACCGGATTCGGCGTTTATTTCCTGCTGTAGTCCAAGAAGAAAAAGATTTAGACCACTGGCATTACGACATGATGGGGCAAACAATGCTAATTCGTAATGCCGAAGGAGACTACAGCCCTGCCCATCGTTCATTATTGGAGTTTTTTGCTGCCTACAAGCTGGTGGCAGAGTTAGGCGTTTTAGCCAACGATTTCACAGAACTGGCTCAAGCACAGTCTCATTTAAATACTGTTCCACCACAAGATTACACTTGGTCAGAATACTTTCAACGACAGTGCGGGGAAGATAGGCAACCGCTCTCAATAACACCGCTAAATTCATTCGCCAAAGCATCTTTAGAAAAATTATCTAATTATTTTGGTACGGCTCCCTTGGCAAAAGCTTTGCTGGATTTAGCTGTGCCAATGTTAGATGAGCAAGTATTTAAACAACGGTTGCTCGCACAAATTCAGTCAACCCGTGGCAAAAACCAGACTCAGGTGGGTTATATGGGTGGCAACCTGGTGAAATTACTACTAACAAGAAATCCTTATAGTCTGGAAAAATCTGATTTCAGCCATACTGTTATTACAGACGTAAACTTTGCTAATGCCAGCTTGCGGTGGATAAATTTGATGGGAGCGGATCTCACGAATTCGGTCTTTGCGCCAATTCTCGGAGCGGTCTTGTCGGTGGCATTTAGTGCTGATGGCAAAAAATTGGTGATTGGAGATAGTAAAGGGACTGTACAAGTTTGGGAAGCATCCTCTGGCAGAGTCTTATTGTTCCTTCAGGGGCATGAAAATGGGGTTAATTCAGTGGCGTTTTCCCCCGATGGTCAGTGGATTGTCAGTGGCAGTGGTGACAACACAGTACGGTTGTGGGATGTGAATGGTCAGCCCATTGGTCAACCCTTTGTCGGGC
>NZ_JBDNJQ010000380.1:0-1227 GCF_051172895.1 Nostoc sp. CALU 1950
CAAGGCTTTGGGGTACTGTCCCAGACTGTCGTAAATTCCGCCAATGTTGTTGAGGCTATTGCTAACGTCAGAGCGATCGCCGATTTTTTGACGAATGGCTAAAGCTTGCTGATAGAAGTCTAAGGCTTTCGCGTACTGTCCGAGACTGTCGTAAATCGCGCCAATGTTGTTGAGCGTTGTGCCAACACCTGCGCGATCACTGATTTGTTGACGAATGGCTAAAGCCTGCTGATAGTACTCTAAGGCTTTCGCGTACTGTCCGAGACGGGAGTAAATTAAGCCAATGTTGTTGAGGCTTTGTCCAACGCCAGAGCGATCGCCGATTTCTTGACGAACAGCTAAAGCTTGCTGATAGAACTCCAAAGCTTTGGGGTATTGTCCCAGACTCTTGTAAATAAAGCCAATGTTGTTGAGGCTTTGTCCAACGCCAGAGCGATCGCCGATTTGTTTACGAATAGTTAAAGCTTGTTGAAAGTACTCCAAGGCTCTGGGGTACTGACTTAATTTGCTGTAAGATAAGCCAATCTTGTTGAGCGTTGTAGCTTCTTGAGTGCGTTCGTCCTTGACGTTGCCGTAGGCATCGCTTACTTCCTTCCTAATTACCAAAGCTTGTTGATAAAACGCGATCGCCTGGGTAAAATTAGCCTGATTGTAGTAAACATCGCCAATACTGTAGAGAGTATTACCTTCTCCCTTGCGATCTTTAGCTTGTCGATATAAAGCCAAAGATTGCTCAAATGCCTCTAATGCTGCGGGAAACTGTCTTTGCTGTAGTTTTTGTTTACCCTCTGTTAGCAGCCGATCTGCCTCATCTTCTTGATTTTCGGCAGTTTGTGCTTGTGCCAAAATTTTGTTTGTGACAACTGCAACAGCTTTGAGTTCTCCTGTGACAGCAAACGATAACAGCAGAGTTACAAGCATTACTCTCAAGCGAGCAACAGTACTTGGAAGCATATTGATAATTTGTAGATATCGGCAAATTTTAGAAGAGAATACAAGACTTTGCTGAGAATTTACGGGAAATTTATTAAATCAGGTTATTTAGTTATGCAACTCAATTGCAGACCGATACAATTCAATTGCAGACTGATACAATTCAATTGCAGGGCGATACAACTCAATTACAGGGCAATAGAACTCAATTGCAGACTGATACAATTCAATTGCAGACCGATACAATTCAATTGCAGACCGATACAATTCAATTGCAGACCGATACAATTCAAT
>NZ_JBDNJQ010000381.1:0-1180 GCF_051172895.1 Nostoc sp. CALU 1950
CAGGGCTATTTCATTCTAAATAAGTCTTTGAGCGTGTTAAGACTAAAACCAGCGAGACGTTGAGCTTGAGCCATATTTTGGAAACCATTGTTGCGATACAAATTGAGTGCAAAATTACGTGCCAGTGCCCAACTTTGCACCAGTGGTGAGGTACGAATGCGTGAAGCATCTTCCCCTTGGGTCACATCTCGGACATAATGCACCTTGTTTTCAACCCCCCAGTAGCCCCGAATGCGGTCGGTGAAGGCTTGTACAGTATCGATAAAAGAAGCGACGTAGTAGCGGGTTTCCGTGGAGACTTCAATGATGTTGGCGCGATGCACAAGGCGTTCTGATTCGACTCGAATCAAGGTTTGCAGTCCTGGGAAATCAGGAATATCATCCAACAGATGAGTAATGCTAATGGTACGTTTTTCAATTCGACCGTGCCCTTTATTGATTTGTTGTCCGCTCTGTTGGGGTTGGAAGTGGGTTTCTACTGCTTTGAGTAAGCCTGATTGGTTGCCTTTGAGTGCCCCCAAGTAATCATTGCCACTATCAATGATGGTCTGAACTGTTTTTTTGGGTGCTGATGGCATCGAAGGCAAAGACTACACCTTTGAGCGCTATCTGTTCAACGAAGGCAGGTAAGGCTGTGATTTCATTGGTTTTTGAGTTGACCTCATAAGGTTCAAGAATCAATCCCCGCTCAACAATGTATGCACTCACCAGCATAATCGCTGGATGAGAGTCTACTGCTGGGTCATCACTGATGGCTTCATAGGAGCCGCGCAAGACTTTACCATCGATGGCAATCGTTTCTCCAGGCAACGGTTGAATCCCAAAAAACCGCGACAAGCACGCCGAATAGCTCTGATAGTCGATCCTCAGCAACGTTCGTCGAATGGTGCTGTATGACGGTAAGCGTCCTTTGGGGGTATGGAATAATGCCACTAATTCTAAGTGATACGCTTTGAGCCAATCTCCAATTGCTAGAAATCCACGATTCCCAGCGGTCACTGCTAGCGTAAACAACGCTAAACACAGTGCTTGGGTATGGCGTTGTCCTGCTGTACGACGAGTATCAGCGAGGTCTGCAAACGCTTCGATAATGGCAACCTGAGACATATAAAGATTAAGTATTATGGGTGAGATGACTTCAGTACCATATCAATTACTCAATCAGAATGAAATAGCCCTG
>NZ_JBDNJQ010000383.1:0-1157 GCF_051172895.1 Nostoc sp. CALU 1950
ATACCAATTCTCTAAGAAGCTGCACAGAATAAAGCTTCATGAAATAGAGCTTCGAGGATGAAATCATAACTTGTCAAAGAGGAGATCAATTCAGAAGACATTTGAGCCAATTCCAATTGAACCCGCTGACGCAACTGCTGCAAAGAAGAAAAATTTTCACCCTTCCATTGACGTTTAATATGCTGCCACAATCGTTCAATAGGATTCAGTTGAGGGCTATGAGCAGGCTGAAATATTGGGATAAGATTATCAGGCCAGATTAATGCTAACGCTTGATGAGCAGAAGCCTGATCCATTTGAATCAGTGCCATATCGTTGCCCAGTTCTAATGAGAGGGCATCTAAAAACTTCTGAAAAGTCTCACCATTGAGATGATCATACTCCTGATAAAACTGCCAACCAGCAAATGGCTCAACTACTCCATATAGCCAGAATGCTTGACGTGGCCATTGTACTGATACTATCGGTTTTACACCACCAGCCGTGATCACTCGCCCTGTTTCGGTTTTCAGACCAATTCGAGTTTCATCTTGGCATAAGTAACGCAATCGCTTTCCGTTACCCAGCAAGTTTTCTAAAGCTAGTAAGGCAAAGGGAATGTTTTTTTAAACAGGCTCACTGCCTGTTCATCCTGTTCCTTACTTACTGGTCGAGGCACTTTTAGTGTCGCCTTGAGTTCATAGCGCACCCAACGGTAAACCGTCTTATATTTGACTTGTATATTAAATTCCTGCTCTAACCATTCAACGATCTGCCCATAGCTGCTAAATCCCTGTGGACATTGCAGTTTATTCTTGAGTCGAGACAATACCTCTCCTTGAATCTTTGGCATTGCTCCAGGTGCAACGTTGACCTCTAGTAACTTTGCCAATCCCCCTTGTCGATACTTTTGCAACCACCGTGTGACGGTTGAGGCATCTCTACCCAATATGCGGCTCAATTCCTTATGCTGTGTAACTTGTCCTGTTTTTAGCCACCAAATCATTTGTAAGCGTTCTTTCTCGATCGCAGTGCGAGCATTTTTGAGGCTTTTGGACAAATACTCTGTACTCTCGCTTATTTCTAGATTAAAGGGGCGTGCCATCGTTTACCTCTAGTCTTGATTCTTTCCTGCTCTCTATTTTACGGTTCTATGCAGCCTCACATAGAATTGGTAT
>NZ_JBDNJQ010000384.1:0-1146 GCF_051172895.1 Nostoc sp. CALU 1950
CAGAAGCAGCCTCATCACGCTTTGAGTTCAGCTGCCCCCTTTTTTCTTTCAGCTCCTTCTCAGAGTGACTCATTTTAGTTTTCAATTGTTTTAGTTCAGTTTCAGCATCCCCAACCGCAGCTTTGGCATCCCTTAACTGATCTTCAAGGCATTTATCTTCATTCCCACTGCTTTTACCAGCTAACACACCCTACCAATAGTGCTTAGATATTGAGTGTAAAGATAAGACAAGCAACCAGTGAGATTATATCTAAAAACTCCACGCATAATGAGCATACCTGGTATTCTCTCTCAATATCTTCCAAATTCTTAGCCAGATTTGCAACTTTCTCTTTAAGATCAGCTGCACCATCCTCAGCTTTTTGGACAGCAGAATCCCTCTCACCTATTGATTTTTTGATGTCTTTTATATTCTTCACAATCTGTCAAAGCATTAGCACTATATTTAAACCTGCTAGAACCTAAATTACGAAGATATTACACAATATACAGAGAGATAGATGCCTTTGCACGTGAGAGAGACAGATATCAACCAAAACTATGACAACAGATGCTGAAAACAGCCATTACTCGTCACCTTTTGAGCAGTTTTCTTTTCCGCCTTTAGCAACTCCTCCTGGTTTTTCATAACAGAAGTTTCCTTCACCAGAGAACAAGATAAAGAATCTGCTTTTTCTGAAATTGTCTGCAACTCACCACCTAATTGTGCTTCTTTCTCCGCAGTCAAGAGAGAGATCTTCTTCTCCATCTCTTCTATTTCTTCTTTTAACCTTGTACTGGTATCATCTTTCTCCATAATCTTCAATTTAATCTGTTGAACTCCACTAACTGTGTTATCCCGGACTTTCTCTGCCTGAATATATTCATATGCAATGCAGAACCTTTTTAACCGATCCAATTCTGCATTGCCATTGGCCCACTGCATGTACTGCATCCTTTCCTTCCTTAACTTCTCAAGAGCAGGAAGAATCTCTTGGTCAAGAAGCTTATCTATCTCGTCAACTTTGCTTTGCTTCTTCTCCAAAGTCTTCAAAGCAGAATCTTTTTTCATTTCATACATCCTTGTGCCAGCAGCCTCTTCTAACATGGATAAAATCTCTGGAGGCTTCATATTTAGGACTTTTGTGATGCGCCCTTGCATAATAA
>NZ_JBDNJQ010000387.1:0-1126 GCF_051172895.1 Nostoc sp. CALU 1950
AAAAAAAACCGAATTATCAGAAAAAGAAATAAGTGAACCAAAAAATCTGGGGAAATTAATATTAGATGCCACTTGTGCGCCGGGTGATATTAGCTATCCAACAGATTTAGGGCTACTAAATCAAGCCAGAAGGCAGACAGAAAAAACTATAGACTTTCTTTATGAACAGGTACTAGGTCAATTAGATAAAAAACCTAGAACTTATAGAGAAATAGCGAGAAAAGACTACCTAGAAGTAGCGAAGAAACGTCGCCCATCTCAAAAAGAACGGAGAAAAGCGATTAAAAAACAACTGCAATATATCAAAAGAAACTTATCTCATATTGACCAGCTAATCAGTTCAGGGGCAACTCTCTTAAATTTAAGTAACAGGCAATATAAAATGTTGCTTGTAGTTGCAGAAGTCTATCGTCAACAACTATGGTTGTATGAAAATAAAAAACAGAGTATTGATGACCGTATTGTCAGTTTAAGCCAACCACATATCCGTCCAATTGTTCGCGGTAAAGCCGGGAAAGTCGTAGAATTTGGGGCAAAATTGTCGGCTAGCTGCTTTAATGGATATGTATTTTTAGACCATATTAGTTGGGATAATTTTAATGAATCAGGAGACTTAAAAGCCCAAGTAGAAGCCTTTAAAAATTACACGGGTTATTATCCAGAATCTGTTCATGTTGATAAAATTTATCGGACACGAGAGAACCGAGCTTGGTGTAAAGAAAGAGGTATTATCATGAGTGGTCCTCCTTTAGGAAGACCTCCTGCCAATATTAGTAAAGAAAAAAAGAAACAAGCATTGGAATCCGAGAGAATTCGTAATTGTATTGAGGGAAAATTTGGGCAGGGTAAAAGAAGATTTAGCCTTGGTAGAGTCATGGCTAAACTAAATCATACTTCTCAAACTGCAATCGCTATTACTTTTTTAGTGATGAATCTTTCTACTCAACTGTCACGGTTGTTTTATGCTTTTTTATGTCTATTTTTGAAAACCACACCTTTTTTACAACCTAATATTATTAAAATTAATAGCTGGCTAATAATAGACAATAAAAACTTATACCAAACTCTTGCTTCAGTAACTAATTAATCCTTCTCTGGCTTTTCATCACTTTTTCAGCAAGCCCTA
>NZ_JBDNJQ010000039.1:0-51169 GCF_051172895.1 Nostoc sp. CALU 1950
CCCTTTGCGACAAATCTTTGCTGGGAATAGAAATTGGGTTCGCGGCGGTTTCTCTGACAACCGTCGCCTCTGGCGGTGTTTCCCTTTGCGACAAATCTTTGCTGGGAATAGAAATTGGGTTCGCGGCGGTTTCTCTAACAACCGTCGCCTCTGGCGGTGTTTCCCTTTCTAAAAATTTATTCTGGATTGGGGAAATTGGCTCAGGGGAATTTCTTACTACTTCGCTAGACGGTGGGGGGGATGTCTGAAAAGAACTGTTTTTTTCTGGCTCCGTAAACTGCAAAACAGTAGGTATACCTGATGTTGCTGGTTTACGTGAAGTTTCTTCTATAGTTTTTTCTAGTTCTCCATGCAGCCGATTAACAAATTCCGTCAAAATCGTTTCGCCTTGCTGCTGCTGGCTGTACATCCGTGACAACTGCTGGGAAAGATTACTTTGATAGTTTTTTAGCTCTTGTTGCAGCGAGTTAAAGGTAACAGTAACGGTATCATCCAGACTGTCAAACATGTGTTCGACTTTTTCATTGATTTCACCTACTACATTGCTGCTCACTTCAGCAGACTTCAGCGCAGCTTGTTCGTAAGATTTGCCCTCTATGTTTTGGTTAGCTAAAGTTGCCAGAGAGGATTGCAGTTGTGAAGATATATGTTTTGCCAGAACTTCTGCCAGCTGACGAATTAACACTTGCTGCTCAGTGATTTGGCGCACTTGTTGTAAATGCTCTTTTTCCTCTACCAAGCTTTGAATCTCATCAGATAACCGATTTTTTTCTGACTGAAGCCGCTTTACGTCTTCCTGCAAGGCTCTGAGAACATTCTGCTGAAGATTTTCTAAGTCTTCAACTACAGCCCAAAGAGCATTTTCCGCTGCTCTGGATAGTTCGCCTCTGACTCTCGGATTTTCTGGTTGCTTCTCGAATCGCCCCATTAGCTTCTAACCTCTAACACCTTGACGATAAAGCTGCTTCCGGTACACTTTATTGGCGGTCATCCTAATTTCCTGTATTTTGTCAGATAAATTAAAAATTTTAACAGCACTTCCGCATTTCAACGTAATTCTGTCATACTAGACACAGGTTGGCAAAGTATCAAGTTTGCTCCACGGCTTAGTACACCGTATTCTCTTCAGCATTTACAAGTATTTATCCATTCGATTTTGGATTTTAGGTTTTAGATTTTTGAATTATCACCACCACTGAAAGTCCCTTGAACTAAGACTTTTTTTATTTTTGGCCAGCTTAATTTTCATCAATATATTTGCCAATGAGATTTTTACTTTGAAATAAATCTCACTCCAAATAAATATTTATTGTTTTGCTGCCAATAATAATTGTCAAAGACTTGCAGATGCGTACCCTATCGCCACCAAATTGTCTGACTTGCGAAACTAGCTGTAAATTTGTGTGGAATGTAACTTGTGTGACAGTTTATATCTCTAAATGGAGATTAAAGTATCTTTCTGTGGAAATTCAAAGTTACGCTATCCCCTGCACAACATTCTAAATGAATGAGCAGCAATTCTGCAAAAACACGCTTTTTTGGCGTTGTTGCAGTCTAGGTTTTACTTTGAGTAAATGCGGTAGAGGAAAAAGTTAGGAAAATATTATTGAAGAAGAATTCAGGAGTCAGAATTCAGGAGTCAGAATTCAGACCCGCCACTGTCTTGTTGACCACTAAAGCCTTGATTTAGTGGGGGTCTTAAACCCCTGGATTCAGACGCGACGCTCGATGACTCGCTACCGCTGCGCTATCCACCAGTCGCACAAAATTTATTCTGAATTCTGGCGACTGACGCATGTATTCTGTTTCGATAATTCTTAGAAGAATAAAATCCGGGCGATGCTAAAAATGGCAGCACTAAGAACAGCACTCACGGGGATTGTAATTAGCCATGCGGCGGCAATGCCTTTTAGTGTTTGAAACTTAATCGACTTGATATTTTGTACTAGTCCAATACCAACTACACCACCGACGAGAGCGTGGGAAGTTGAGGCTGGTAAACCTAGCCGTGAGGCGATGAGGATGGTGGTAGCAGTTGCAAGTTCGGCACAAAATCCACTACTAGGTTGCAAGGCAATGATGTTTTCGCCAATGGTAGCGATGACTTTTTTACCCCAGACAGCTAAACCACCAACAATACCAGCACCACCAAGAATTAAAATCCACAGGGGGATAGTAATACCATCAGTAGGTACGCTACCAGTGCGATTGATGTAAACGATCGCAGCTAAAGGAGCGATCGCATTTCCCACATCATTAGAACCATGAGCAAAGGCTACGAAGCAAGCACTTAGTAGTTGGAATCGTCCGAATATTTTTTCTACGGGATTGGGGATTGGGGATGGTGGGGCCCCCTCTGGGGATAAGGGGTAATGGGGACTGGGGATTAGGGATTGGGAAGTGAGAAACACTTCTTGCGTCTCTTTTAACTGTCGCCAACTAATGATTGTGAGTCCAACTGCTGCTACTGAACCGGTTAACAGTGGAATGTCGTAAGCGGGGATGTTGAAACCAACTTGCTCAATTACAAAATTGGTGAGCGGTTCAGTCAGAGATGGTAATACAATCACGCCGAATACACCTAGCAGAGCAGTACTCAACCAGGGAATCCATTCTTGTAACTGGACTACTTGATTAGGTTGATCTAAAATCCAGTGCTTGATTTGACTGTAAAATAAAGCGGCGATCGCACCACTAATTAATGGTGTCAAAATCCAGCCAATGGTGATGAAGCCAATTGATGACCAATCAATTGCACCTGCTCCCAAAGCTACCCAACTAAATCCAGCGATCGCACCAACAACTGCATGAGAAGATGAGACTGGTAAACCGCGTGATGTAGCAATTTGCAACCACACACCACAAGAAATTAGTACCGTTACCATCCCAGTAACGAATATTTGGGGTGTAGCTGCGAATAAGGCGGGATTAGCAATTTTCGTTGCGAGAGTTTCCGTTACCTCATGTCCAAACAACACAGCACCCGTAAACTCTAATACCCCAGCAATTATTATCGCTTGTTTGAGGGTAACGGCTTTGGAACCTACAGAGGTTCCCATCGCGTTAGCGACATCGTTTGCTCCGAGATTCCAGGCGACGTAGAAAGCTAGTAGAGCTACGAGAGGTAAGGTAATAAGCATTTTGTTGGGGACAAGGGGAGAGTGGGAGAGTTCGGTTAAGGCAAGAGACGCGATAAATCGCCGTCTCTACAAAGACTGATTATTGTAGAGACGGCGATTCATCGCGTCTTTGTGATGATTTATCTTAACCTAACCGTATTGGGATGAAACTTGAGCTTTTTAGGGTGAACTTACGGATAAATCAATATTTTATAAGTTTCCGCAGTGGGTGCGATCGCTTGCTCTACAGCAGCTGATAAATCTTTTAATGGATAGCGATCGCTAATCAATGCTTGTACGTCAATTCGCTGATTAAATACAATATCAGCTGATAAATTCTGAAGCCGATAAGATGAACTATAACTGCCCATCAAATCAATTTCCCGACGATAGAGGATATTAGGGTTGATGGCAATTTCTAGTTCATCAGGGAATTCTGCGAAAAATAGAATTTTGCCACCTTTGCGGGTACAATCGAGTGCTTGAAAGAAAGCTTTTTCACTAGGAACAGCCAACAAGGTAACGTCAACACCTAGTCCACCAGTTAAGGCAGAGATTTTGGCAGGTAAATCGGGATCACGGGCATCAAAAGCCGCCTCTGCACCGACATTCAAAGCTTTTTCAATTCTAGAGGGTAGTAAATCGGTAGCGATCGCTTTTGCTCCAAAATACTTCACCAACATAATGAACATTAACCCAATTGGCCCAGCACCAGTAACTAACACAGTTTGTCCTGGAGCAATTTGGGCTTTTTTCACAGCCTTCAAGCAGCAGTTAGTTGGTTCTACAAAACTCGCTTCTTCAAAACTGATATTATCCGGGATGGGAATTAACCCACCATTTTCCACAATATGTCCGGGAACCTTAACATAATCAGCAAAACCGCCACCACTGGCGTTAAAGCCTGCGGTTGTGGATATGTTTTTGTAAACATCACACATAGAGAAATTATCATTTAGGCAGTAGGCGCAACGCATACAAGGGATGTGGTGCATCACTGCTACCCGTTGTCCAACTTGCCAACCTTTGACATTATTGCCTAATGCTGCGATCGTGCCAGCAGTTTCATGTCCAAAAATGCGCGGCGGTTCATATAGCGGATAACGAATTTTTTTTATATCTGACTGACACAATCCCACAACCCGCACCTGTACCAGCACTTCATCTGGTTCCAGGATTGGAACTGGGATATCTTCGTAAGAGAGTTGATTGACGCCTCTAAATACCTGTGCTTTCACGTTGGTTTTTCCCCGCTCAACGATACTAGATGTAACATTAGCAGCAACGTTAAGCTATTAGGTTTGGGATTTCTCTGTTTTAGTCTGTTCTAATTGTTGCTCTAAGCTTTGTTCAAATAGTTGGAATGCCTTGATATCCTCTGATGAGAGCTTTCCTTGAATTTCCCCATTCTGAAACCGCAGAATCTCTCCTCGGTTGTCCTTGGCAGTAATTGTTAAAACTTCCCGATTCTGCCAGAGTCGATACCGTTCACCCTCAAAATATCGACCACCCTCTGGTGCTATTCTTGCAAATTTACTCTTCAAAGTTGTTTTGGCAATTTGCACGATTACATCAGAATATTCATGGAAGCAAATACTACCAGCAAATTTTGTAACATTATTTTTTTCTAACTTATCCAGCAATTCAACAATGGTCATCGGAGGGTTTTTGAGATCCTCTGATTGCTGCCGAATTACTTGAATCATTTTTCCTGGGAATTGGTCATTAAGATAAACCAAAAAATCATCTGGATGCCAAGCCTCAATATCCCAAGGCTTTAAAGCTTCTGCTGGAAAGTCATCTAAATCAGCAGTAACAATCACTTTTGCCTTCGCAACTATAGCAGCAGCGACAACATGGTAATCACCTGGATGATTTGTCATTGATGCAACTAGATGTTCTGGTACTTCCACTATTGCTTCAGGAAAATGTATCTTGAGCATTTCTTGAAAGCGTGCAGCCTTGGCATCTGTCATCTTTCCCTTCTTTACAAGATTGCGAGTAGCACCTTCTAGAATTTCTTGTGAAAAATGAATTTCGTAAAGTTCTGCTTCGGCAGCACGGAATAAGGTATCACACAGAGGCATGGGGTAGATAACGCAGGAGTCTAGAACAACAGAGAAAGAAAGCATCTTGTTAGTCTACTTTGCTACTTTCCTCATCATAGAACCCCTCATCTTGCAGAAATTGAGTGAATTCCTTCAAACCTTCTCGGCGCTTGGTGTCTCGGTGTTGTTTATATTTCATTAAATCATCAAAACGAACCCGGCGATGCGAACCCACCTTAATGTAATTAATGTCACCCTGTTCTAATAACTTGATCAGGTAGGGACGTGAGACGTTCAGATATTCGGCCGCTTGTTGTGTCGTCAATTCCTGTTGTTGAGGAATTATAGATATAGCCTTACCTGATGCCATTGCGTGGACAACTTGAAGTAGTACTTGATAAATCGGTTCAGGAATGGTAATTTTTTCTCCGTTAGCCCCTACCAGTTTTGCCTGGGAACCTTTAACGCTCAGTATGCGCTCCAGTTCGATAGATTGAGCTTCTAGCTGTGGAGATATTACAGACTCTGAAAGCACGCTATGCTTAGACATCGTGGTTACTTACTTCCTCCCTCTGTTTTGTGGGGCGTTACGCCGTCACTTATATTCACTATCTTATAATACACACTACATAAACGAAATATCCGAAAAATGAAATAAATTATCTTGTCTGATGCCAAGCTATCTGGGGAGAATATGTCAAAACTCCAGTGAGGTTAAGTGATGGTTAATCAGACATATAAAGCTGATGTCTTAGTTGTCGGTGGGGGAACTGGAGGGACTGCGGCTGCTATCCAAGCAGCGCGACGGGGAGCCAAAACCATTTTGGTGAGTGAATTTCCTTGGTTGGGAGGAATGCTAACTTCGGCTGGAGTGTCTGTACCAGATGGCAATGAATTAGAAGCTTTTCAAACCGGGTTATGGAGTGCATTTTTGCAGGAATTGCGACAACGACAGCCGGGAGGATTAGATAACAGTTGGGTAAGCTTTTTTAGTTACGATCCCCAGATTGGGGCAGAGATTTTTGCAGATTGGGTGCAGGAATTACCCAATCTGCACTGGATTTCTGGACAAGTGCCAATAGATGTGTTCCGCCAAGGTGATTCGATTACTGGTGTGCGCTTTGCTGATTTTGCTGTCACAGCCAAAATTATTCTTGATGGCACAGAATTAGGAGATTTATTAGCTTTAGCTGAAATACCTTATCGTTGGGGCTGGGAATTGCGATCGCAGTGGGGAGAACCCAGTGCCCCAGTGACTTTTAACTCTTTAACTCAGAAATATCCTGTGCAAGCGCCCACTTATGTAGTGATTATGCAAGATTTTGGTGAAGCGATTGCACCAGAAATTCCGGCTGCCCCTAACTATAATCCATCCGAGTTTACAGGTGCTTGGGATGGCTATGGAGCAGAGACGTTTTTGAATTATGGACGCTTACCTGGCGATCGCTTCATGATTAATTGGCCAATCTGTGGCAATGACTACGTCCAAGGAGTAGGGCGGCTGATAGAGTCAGATGTATCCAGAGGTGAATTCATCCAAGAATCTCGCTGGCACAGCCAAAATTTTGCCCATTTTATCCAAAATCAGCTTGGTCGTCGCTATGGTTTAGCAGAAAAAGTATTTCCTCACACCTCTACAGCTTTTGCATTACATCCCTATTACCGGGAAAGCCGCCGTTTAGTGGGGCTAACTACTGTCCGAGAACAGGATATTTTGCCGATCGCTGAAGGTAGAGTTGCATCTATATCTAATGATGCAATCGCAGTTGGTAATTACGCCAATGACCATCATTATCCTGGCGTTCAATTTCCACTGCAACCAAAATCTATCCGTTGGGGGGGACGCTGGACTGGGACTCCCTTTACAATTCCCTACAGTTGTCTTATTCCAGCCACCACAGATGGTTTTTTGGTATGTGAAAAGAATATTTCTGTCTCCCACATTGCCAATGGCGCCACCAGATTACAACCTGTGGTTATGGGCATTGGTCAAGCAGCAGGGATGGCGGCGGCCATGTGTGTTGAGTTAAACTGCCAGCCGAGGGATTTACCTATTAGGGCACTACAAACAGCCTTATTGGAAGATAATCGCTCAAAAACAGCAATTATTCCTTTCTTTAATCTTCCACCCAATCGTTCGGATTGGCTGCACTGGCAACTGTATTACTTAAATAACCCACAAGCCTATCCAGCTAGTGGTTATTGCCCTTTCCCATCGGGGAATGAGTACCCTAACTCTGCTTTTGACAAGGCATCAATTCGGGAAAGTAACTGTTTCAAAGGTATTCTTTCCTGCTTGGATCAACAGGAATACAGATTTACTGTCACAGCACCAGATGCATATCAAGGGCAAAATTGGCAGCTTGTGACTTTGCGATCGCATATCGACGAGCAATTACGCGCTTATCCCCACGAACAATTAGTTACATTGTGGGGTCGTCATAATCACTCTGGCAATTGGTTATTAGTCGAACATTTAAACGGAGGATAAGAAGAGTTTATTTTCAGTAAAACAGAATACTTTTTGATTAATTGTCCGGATATTCATTAAAAAGCTAAGTATCAGTGAAGTGGAGAGTTCCAAAATAGACATCTGCTATGCGTGCTGCCATTTCACTTTTAGTATCGAGTCTGGTGTTCGGCCCCTTAGCTTCTAACTGCCAAGCAATGGTCAATCACTTATCAACAGCGCTGCCTTCCACGCCTACTTCGGAACAGTGGCTCTCGGCGGCATCTGAACAAAATCCAGATGATGCGCCACGTCATCGCGGTAGTGGGCGTAGAGAAGTGACACAAAAATTCCGAAATATCTATGCTGTGGTTTAACTACTGTAGGGTAATACCTTTTTTATTAAAGGAACAAAATTACCAGAAAACAGGATGTTGTGCTAACATCTTTTACACAGCTTTTCTGACAGAGATATATACAGTTGACACACGAAAATCTTCAGCGATCGCTTAGTATTTCAACTGCAAGCTTTGTATATATAGTTGGCATCAATCCTGCCGATCAAAACGCAAATCAAATTCAGTGCCTTGATCAACAGCATTACCAACTCCTCAAAAGCTACACAACTGTTGCTCATATTCGGTGGGAAGCTCTGCGTCTCATCCTCAATTGCTCTAGAAATAGATGTTATTTAGGCTATCAGTTAATCTAAAGCACATTTAATTCAGACATTTTGCTTGTTGAGGAAACAGTCTTAAGGCAACTTCACTTTATTCCCCAATAGGTTTTTTTCTTAATATATTGCCTAGCTGGTTATCTACATCAGCAAGTAATTGATCTTCGCTCCGACGCCTGTTTAGCGTCCTTTGCCGAAGCATAAAATCTCTTTCCTTTCCTCTGATCTGAACTAGCGCATTGATTTGCATAAGTAATATAAGTTTCTTGCACTTGGCAACAAATCTTACTATTCCTGACCTACTCTTGCACTCTGGTTCGTTTTCCCCACAGATAGCTCCCGACAAAATAAATATTAAGAAGGATCTGCTAGATCATCTTAGTCATTTTAATTATTCTACACCCAAGGCCAGATGCAAAATTTTGCATTTGGCCTTTTTAGATGAATTTTACTTAAAGAAAAGGGAGAGGGGAGATGAGGAAGGTTTAGGGGAGTAGGGGGCAAGGTGGAGAATAAAAATTACCTCTTTCTTTCTGCTCCCTGCCCCTCTGCCTCTTTTCAATGCCCAATGCCCACTCCCTTTTAAACAGTTGTTTTCTGGCGGTTATTTTCTCTTCCCTGAATGCCGTTGAGGAACATTGGCACAAACTTCTCAATAAACATCTGTGGATCTCGCTGCCAAGCTTTTTGTGCAGCCTGAATCCTAGTAAATTGCAACTCAGGCGCTAGCAAAGTCTGGGGTAAGCGTTCCATCAGATATTGGGGACGTTGCCAAAGTGGCATGGTATTTGCCACTTCCACCAAGTTGGCAACTCGCCGTAGTTCTGCGCCCAAAGTGATATCCATTCCTGATTCAAATGCCGCTTGTTCAATTGCGGTATATTTTCGCTTGGCTTGCTCTACTTTTTGCTGATTTTCTGGACTTTTACGCGCAAGTTCTCCTAGCCAACGATTACCCCAGCGGACATGTCCTGCTTCTTCTGGGAGAATTTTTTCAATAGTTTCCCGAATTTTGATGTTTTCTGCCGTTTGCACTCCTTGCTTGAGTGCATAAATGTGAGCAGAAAAATATTCACAGCCCCGTTTTTCGGTGACGTTAATTGCGGCAAGGGAAGAAATCACAAAATCTTCGAGGTTTTGAACTGGATCTTGTTGTTCGCTATCGAGTAGGCGTTCAAATTCATTGATATAGGAGGAACCTGGTGGCTTGCCAATATCTGCTCCCAGTTCTGCCAACAAATCAGTTAGCCACATTGCATGACGAGCTTCATCTGAGATGTGGTGAGACAAGTCCCGCACCAGTTCCCGTGGCTGTCCATTCAGTTGCTCAATTAAATCAGTCAGGTCTTTGCAACTGCGTTGTTCACTATAACGGTAGCGGTTGAGGGTAATTAGATGGATTTCGCGATCGCACACCACCCGTTTCAATACATCTCTGGCACTCAAAACATTCTGAAATTTACGTGGGTAGGTAACTGTCATAATTTATGTAAATTTTTGTAAATCTTTATTTCATGGTAACTTAGTTTTTTGCAACTGCTGTGTTTGCGTACCATCACCGAAAAAAACAGTAACAGTTACAAAAATTAATCACTTGAGTTGAACTTAAGTATCAGACCTTTTAAATGTAAATAAAAGTAACAAGTAAATGTTCTCTCTTGGGAATGGTGTGTTTTTTGAGATTAAACAAATCTGAGGGCAGATGATTTTAGTCATAAAAGGTGGATTGAGAGGATTTTTTTGGCTTTTGGGAAAAACACCTGATATTGTGAGCAAAAGCAAATATAAATTTTTGTAAAAAGTAGCTTATGTTACAGAATTTTTGTTATATTAGTTGATGTGAAGGAACAAAAATTATATATTCACAAAATAAAGAGGAGTATGGTTATGTCTATCGCAGATAAATCTCGTGCATTAATGGTGCGTGAACATCAGCAAGTCAAGAATCGCCAACAATCAATGCTGATGCGGGCGGCACAAGAACTAGGTCTTCCTGAAGAAGTATCTCACTACTGGAACCCAATTCAAGGCAAGGTGGATGCTAGCAGTCGGATGATTTATGGCCCCAGCCATGCTTCCATGAGCTAAGTTTCAGGAATTCTAAGCTGGATTTTTTGAGTAAATGTCTCAACTGACAAGTCTGAAAAAAAAGCCACCCTCTACTTTAGGGTGGCAAAACTTATTACTTTTTAGTTAGATACGACTCTTAATTAAGCATCGTAGTAGAGGTAAAACTCGTAGGGATGAGGACGTAGCTGTAACTGCTTGGCTTCGTTAAGCTTGTAGTCAATCCAGTTTTCGATAAAGTCTTCCGTGAATACGCCTGATTCTGTCAAGAAACCGTGATCGTTTTCTAGTGCTTGCAATGCCAGTTCTAAAGAACTTGGAGTTGAGGGAACCTTTGCAAGCTCCTCTGGAGAGAGTTCATAGATATTCTTATCTAAGGGTTCACCAGGATGGATTTTGTTCTTGATGCCATCGATACCAGCACAAAGCATTGCAGCAAATGCCAAGTAGGGGTTAGATGTAGCATCTGGACAACGGAATTCTAAACGCTTGGCTTTGGGATTCTTACCAGATAGAGGAATACGAATAGAAGCAGAACGGTTCCCTTCGGAGTAAGCCAAGTTAACAGGAGCTTCATAACCAGGTACTAAGCGCTTGTATGAGTTGGTGCTGGGGTTGGTAATTGCCAACAGCGCTGGTGCGTGCTTGAGAAGACCACCAATGTAGTACAACGCCATATCGCTCAAACCAGCATACTTATCACCTGCAAACAGAGGTTGTCCGTCTCTCCAGATGGACTGGTGACAGTGCATTCCCGAACCGTTATCGCCAAAAATCGGTTTTGGCATGAAGGTGACGGTTTTGCCATATTTTTTGGCAACGTTCTTGATGACATATTTGTAAATCATCAACCAGTCAGCCGCTTCGATCAACTTGCCAAACTTGAAACCTAGTTCGCACTGACCACCAGTAGCAACTTCATGGTGATGCTTTTCAATAGGCACACCTAATTCTGCCATTGTCAACAGCATTTCTGTACGGATATCTTGGAAAGAATCCGTCGGTGCGACTGGGAAGTAACCTTCTTTGAAGCGTGGTTTGTAACCCAAGTTGGGTTTTTCATCTGTACCGGCTTTACCGGAATTCCAAGCACCTTCTTCGGAGTCTAAGAAATAGTAGCCTTCGTTAGCAGTTTGGGCAAACCTAGCACTATCAAAGATAAAGAACTCAGCTTCAGGGCCAAAGAAGGCTGTATCACCAAGACCACTGGAAACCAAGTAATCTATTGCTTTTTGGGCAATAACGCGTGGGCAACGGTTGTACGGTTCACCCGTGCGGGGGTCTTTAATACTACAAATTATACTTAGTGTTGGGACTTCCATAAATGGGTCGATCCAAGCAGTGTTGGGGTCGAGTACCATCGTCATGTCCGATTCGTTGATCGCTTTCCAACCCCGAATGCTGGAACCGTCAAAAGCTACGCCATCAGTGAATGCAGTCTCATCGATTTGGTTCTGGTACAGTGTGAGGTGCTGCCAAGTCCCTACTGTATCGATGAATTTGAGATCAATCAGCTGAATTTTTTCATCTTGAATTCTCTTCAAGAGTTCTTGTGGTGTTGTCATTGTTACTCCTTCTCTACCAATTTTCTAAAGTAAACCAGAATCTTCCAAAGCATCCTAACCCTGCTGATCTCAATCAGGCCGTGACACACCAGAAATATCTTAAATACTAGACATTAGCGGATTTTGTAGCTTGTACTACAGATATCTGGATTATCAGGTTATATTAACCTTTCAGCGTTCATCTGCACAAAACTGGAAAGTTCATCATATAGGGGTCAACTTTGACATAAAATCCTTATGTAGTGGATAGATCGTTTTTGTGCCGAATCTATTTTTAATAGCACAAAAATTTACTGGTGCATAAGTGCAGCCAAATAAATATCAAACCATAAATAGCAATGATTGGGAGAAGAAGGAATGCGCGATGCGGTAACAAGTTTAATTAAGAATTATGACTTAGCTGGTCGGTATTTTGACCGGAATGCGATCGATAGCCTGAAGTCTTACTTTGACAGTGGTACAGTCCGAGTCCAAGCGGCGGCGGCGATAAATTCTAATGCGGCTGCACTTGTCAAGCAAGCTGGTTTGAAGTTATATGAAGAACTGCCAGAATTGATTCGTCCTGGTGGAAATTCTTATACAACTCGTCGTTATGCGGCTTGTCTGCGGGATTTAGACTACTACTTGCGCTACGCTACCTATGCGTTGGTTGCTGGAAATACAAATGTATTGGATGAGCGTGTGCTACAAGGGCTGCGAGAAACTTATAATTCTCTAGGAGTGCCTATTGGGCCTACTGTTCGCGGTATTCAGATTCTCAAGGATCTGATTAAGGAGCAAGTAGCAGCAGCAGGTGTGGTTAATACTGCTTTTGTAGATGAACCATTTGATCACATCACACGCGAGTTGAGCGAGATAGATATTTAGATTTTAAGTGGGCAAGGTGTCTGCCCCACAAGAATTATAAATAGCGATCGCACTTTTGTCTGTGTTGGGAAAAGAGCGATCGCTTTTTTATGAACCATACCAGGCTTTGAAAAGGGCTTTATTTAATTTTTCGCCGCCAGATGGTAACATCGCGCCTCTGTAAAATAGTTTTGTGAGATTAAAGCTGTGTTTTTAGAGCTATCTTTCGACTAATGCCAGCCAGAGACATCTACCACGCCGCAGTCATTAAAGCACTTGTAGCAGATGGTTGGACAATAACCAACGATCCCTTATACCTTGCATACGGGGGTAGAGAACTTTACGTACATATTGGAGCAGAAAAAGTTACCATTGCTGCGTAGAGAGACGATCAAAAAATAGCTGTTGAAATCAAAAGTTTTCTGAGTCCTTCTCCCGTGAATGACCTCCAGGAAGCTGTAGGACAGTATGAAGTTTATCGCAGTGTGCTTAAAGAACTACAACCAAAACGCCAACTTTATTTAGCAGTTCCCAAGCGAGTTTATGAAGGTATATTTTCCGAACGCTTTGGTCAGCTAATTCTTAATAGTATAGGATTGACGCTCCCTGACCTGAAGGTGCAGGGATTCTTGATTCAACGAGTCCACTTAGGTTAGACCCCTTGCGGTATCTAACCCAGAGGTGGTTCTCTCCTCAAGCGTTAACTTTCCGAGTGCCCCTCGGTAGTTGGATGATTCCAAAATTTGTTTGATTGAAACTCTGATCGCCTAGTCCCCATGAAGATTTTACCTATTCCTGGGTAGGAACTAGAACTATGGACTAGAACCGCTATAAGCCACAATAGAAGTTGCCGATGTTTGAGGCGCTGATTATGGAAGAATTATTAACTCTGAAAGACTTGCTTGTTAAAGGCGATGTTCAAGGAGCATTGATTATAGTTGAAGAATTAGAGGAAATGAGCCGAAATGATATCATCAAGACGATTCGTAGCTATGCAGTGATTTTGCTGTTGCATTTGATTAAACAACAAGCTGAAAATTGCACGACTCGCTCTTGGGAAGTATCAATTCGGAATTCAGTTCGGGAAATTCAACGGGAAAATAAGCGGCGCAAAGCTGGGGGCTACTATCTCACGCCAAAAGAATTGTTAGAAACCTTAGCAGAAGCCTATTTAAACGCCATTGATGAAGCTTCCCTAGAAGTAGAAGAAGGTCGTTATGAAGCCCAAGAATTAGAAAAGCTGGTCAACCAAGAAGAAGTTATCAATCGTGCTTTGACTTTAATCTTACCAGGAGAGTCTAGTTAATTGGCTAAACAGCGACTCGATACACTATTAGTAGAACTAAATTTATGTTCTTCTCGCGCCTTAGCACAACGGCTAATTCAGGCGGGGGAAGTTACTGTTAATCAGCAGTTAGTTGATAAACCTGGTACTGAAGTTGATATTGCAGCTCAAATAAATATTAAAGAGCGATCGCCTTTTGTTTCTAGAGGCGGTGAAAAACTCTCGAAAGCTTTGTCAGTATTTGCCATTCCCATAGCAGAGCGCATTTGTTTAGATGGTGGGATTTCTACTGGTGGTTTTACTGATTGTCTCTTACAAGCTGGAGCAAAACAAGTTTACGGTATTGATGTCGGTTACGGGCAGGTTGACTGGCGGTTACGAAATGATCCGCGGGTGATTTTGCGGGAACGCACCAATTTACGGCAACTACGACCGGATGAGTTATATAGAGAACATGACTCGGTTCCTGATTTGGCGGTGGTGGATGTATCGTTTATTTCTTTAACTAAGATTCTGCCTGCTTTGTGGCAACTAACTCAAGCTAACCGAGAAGCTGTATTGTTAGTCAAGCCACAATTTGAAGTTGGCAGATCCCGTGTGGGTAAAAAAGGCGTTGTGCGCGATCCAAATGACCAAGCTGATGCAATTTTCCAGGTGTTGCAAGCAGCCCACGAATTAGGATGGAAATACAAAGGCTTAACTTGGTCGCCGATCACTGGCCCGGCTGGGAATATCGAATATCTTTTGTGGTTGGGAATGGAAAGTGAAACACCACCACCTGATTTAGAGGCAATTAAGCAAATAACACAATCAGCAACAACTGATTTACGGAAAAGTTAAAGAAGAATGCAGAATTCAGAATCAATTAGTGGGAGACTTTAACCCACATATTCATCTGTACTCAGACTCCAATTCATCCTGAATTCTGACTCCTGACTCCTGAATTCTCTCTTATTAAACGTCGTAGATTAGGCACTCTACGGAATCTGGATGGCGATCGCAGTAATTTTCCAAAGAGGTTTTCTTTGATTTTGCTTGCTGTTGATCAGCTTTTTCAGCTTGTAATTCTTCCACAATGTCCCAGGCTACGGCACAACCAGCAGAATCACTACCATCTAGCTCACAAGTTGTCCGGGCTTCGGTAATGGCTTCAGTAATCGCTTCTTCAAGATTTGTCGCCCCAGCAGTTTCAAATTTTAGGGTAGTTGTCATGATAATTTCACCTTTAATTTACACAGAGAAATATTAGAGGATAGGGGACAATACGGTTCAGTTAAGGGCTGTAGAAAATTTTGGGTTTTCGAGACGCGATAAATCGCCGTCTCTACAAGTGTTTTGGTCTTATCTGAACTGTATTGGGATAGGGGATAGTTTCTATTTCCTATAACCTCTACCCTGTAACCTGTACCCTTAATCTTGCATCCCAAATTCGGAATGTCAGTCAATTGTCAGAAGAGTTTGATAGAAGTTGATAAACACTTATAAACGGTAACAAATGCTTAATAATTCTTATTTATTCTCAATATTTTATGCCTAACTCTTGTCGCAAGCGATACAGAATTGTATTTTGGTCAACTTGAGAGAGAATTTCTTGAATGACGCTGCTAGCGCCTAACTGTCCCCAAGTGCAGCCTTTTTCGAGGTACACCTGAGCGGCCTTGCCAACGGAATATGCGCCATAACCGGCAATACCAGCTTGAGCGATCGCACTACCAGCAAAAGCAGTAATATTAGTGGGATTGTCACCACTGGTGATTGCAGCAGTACTTTTACCTAAACCTAAAAGAAAACTACTACCTAATTCCCCCAGTAGCAAGCCACCAGAACTAAATAAAATCGTTTTTAAAATTTTCCCGGCTTCGTAGCTCGTCATTGGCAAACCATACAATCTAGCTAGAGCGCGAATTAAAGCTAAATCGGCAACAGTTCCGCCAAGGATGTCTAAGAAGGCGATGGGATTTAACGCAACTGCCAAAGCTTTATATTTGGTAAATTGCCAAATGATTTCTTCAGCTTCTTGTTCGCGTAAGTCGATGGTTTTTTGAGCGATCGCGGCTTCTGCATCCCGTGCTTGGATGAGTGCATTTAACGCGAGAAGCGATCGCCCTTCCCGATTCAGAATGTTCAGAATTGTCTCTTTGAGTTCCTCTACTTGCGGTGGTGGTGTCTCCCATTCATAACTGACACGCCCATCAGGCCACTCAACCCGCACTTCCATTGCTGCTGGTTCCGCTGCCACCATCACAATTTCATCAGGTAGTAGAGGCTTCGCTTGAGGATTCCCTGCACCCAGTTGTTGCAAATTTTGGTAAATTGCTCCCTGATCTGTGTCTGGATAAAGGTCTATTTTGTTAAACACTAAAATCAAGGGTTTTTGTGATTTACGCAATTCCAACAGTGCTTGATACTCAGTGCGCGTGATATCACCAGACACGACAAACAAAATCAAATCCGCCTGATGTACTACTTCACGTGCCATATCTGCCCGTGACTCACCCTCAATTTCGTCTAAGCCAGGGGTATCAATTAACTCTACTAGTACCTTGCCACCGGGCTGCCAGCGGACGGAACGCGGCCATTGAGTGACACCGTTTAGGGGCCCAGTTTGCAGAATCTTGTCTCCCAGTAAGGCATTTAAAACTGCTGACTTTCCCCGACTCACCAAACCAAAGACGGCAATTCTAATGACTTTAGAATCCAGTTTGTTGAGTGTGGCGTTCAAAGTTTCCAATTCTGGTTTCACCAAACCTACCAATTCTGGGTTAGATGATAACTGTCCTGACTTACGAAGATATCCATACCAAGACAGCGCTTGTCTAAGACTGGCGCGGGCACGATTTAAGTGAGTTTCTTGCAGATTACGATAAATCGACATAATATCAATACTTTCAGCCTTCACTCTCTCTTAAACGCTCAAATAATACTCTAACAATTCTGGACACTAAGGATATAAAAAGTCCCCGCTTCGAGGATGTCGGGGACTAACTAGGATTTAAAGCATTCCCAGGATCTCTAGTGCTGTATCCAGATGCCATTTAACCCGATACAGTCCAAATAGCTTCTCTTGACTGTACCGCGCTGGGTACTCTAACTTTCTTCCTTCCATCGTCACTTTGAGTAATGCAGACTGTTCTGGTGTAGGTGTTCCCATAGCCTCTAGTGCTGCTTCTAGTAGATTCTACTTGAGAGAATATAGGAGACTTCAATCCTTTATTCTCTGATACTTGCTTGCAGGCGACAACAGGGAAGGTCAGGAGTGCGTTAATGTAGGATGCCTTATCAGCAGGGTTTCCAATTGCTTGGATGCCGTACTGTATCAGGCATAAATCGCGTAACGCTCTCAAGCTTTTAACTTCTAATTCTGTGCGTGTGAACATAAAATAGAGTTACCTCTTGTAAAAGTGGGAATCGGTGGTGAACTGGTTTGTCAGACGGTAACACCATCGATTTAAAACTCTATTCGCTCGTTTACACACAGTTCAAGCTTTATTTATATTTCTCAACAATGCCTAATCCTAAAGGGAACCCAGAAAATCTAAAAAATTTCACCACAGAAAGAGAAGAACCGCTATCAACTACTATCAGCTTCCGCGCTACTGAAAAGATGAAGGAAGAAGTGAAAGCTAAAGACGACCCTCCAGAATTTTGTCGTCAAGCTATCCAAGAGAAGCTAGATAGAGAGAAGTAGCCTGTTTTGTCAAATTAGGCAATTGTTTTGATGATTTGCATACCCTCTGAATGCAATTGAATGCAATCTCCATTCAGAACATGGGACTGTGTTCATTATCCCAACACTTGCGATCGCGCCAGTTTCTCCCCGTATATTCACATTCAGATGCATCATCTATCCAAGGAATCGATGTAGAGTGGTACAAATTTCCAATGGGAGCGAATAAGCTAGCAGTGAATAAGGGCAATAATAAGGATAAAGTTATCAATGTACAAATCGGTAGAGTTATTAAATATCCAGTGATCAGAAAAATGTTACTTTGAGTCCAAAAAAGTGTACCTTTTTTATTATTTTTTGGGCGAGTTTTTAAGCTGGTTGTTGAATTCGAGAAAAGCATAATGCAACCCTATTAATGCCAGTTTATATAGCGATCCCATTTGATTTGTCAAAGCCAAGCTAACCGAGAGATAGCCTGATCAGGTTTTCGCTCTCAGTATATTTAGCAAAAATCAAATAGGAATCCTATATGACTACGGATTTTTACGTAAGAACATTATTGAAGCTATATACTCTGATGTCAAAGGTGCAAGTAACGACTTCTTAAAACTTTTAATTTTTGGATGCTAAAAAATATTTTTCATGAAAATATGTTGAAGTTGTGCCAATATTCTTTGCGTAAATCTTGGTAAATTCAACTCACAGCCTTTTGCCATCAATGCAGCAAAAATACTGTTATAACGTCGGATTATTGTATATCTGTATCTGATACCAAAATCAATACTGCTCGGGTTTTGCATTTTTAACTCGGCATTGGGTTTGGGGTAAAGGTTAAAGGTTTTTTCTTTCCCCTTTCCCCTTCCCCTTTTCCCCTTAACCGACAAGTATTGATACCAAAATTTGGTTAGCAAAATTTTGCGTGATGCTGGCAATATAGAGGTAGCGTTAATTCTTTTTTATGCCTAGAGATGATAAATCCGAAGTTTCACGAAGGGACTCATCTGATATTATCGGTTATGAAGAGTTTTTAACTGAACTAAAAACACGAATTTCTAGCGCTCAATTACGGGCAGCAGTTGCAGTCAATAAAGAATTAGTATTACTCTACTGGCAAATTGGGCGAGATATTCTAAATCGCCAACATCAACAGGGTTGGGGCGCAAAAGTGATCACTCGTCTGGCGGCTGACTTGCAGAAAGCTTTTCCAGAGATGAAGGGTTTTTCGGTTCGCAACCTCAAGTATATGCGGGCATTTGCCGAAGCATATCCAGATGAGCAATTAGTGCAAGAGGTGCTTGCACTAATTAGTTGGTATCACAACCTTGCTTTGTTGGAAAAGCTCAAATCCCCAGAGGAACGTCTTTGGTACGTACAACAAACTATCCAGCATGGATGGAGTCGGAATGTTTTAGTCCACCAGATTGAAAGTAAGTTGTATCACCGTCAGGGTAAAGCAACCACCAACTTTAATCGCACTCTCCCTCAACCACAATCAGAATTAGCACAGCAATTGTTGAAAGATCCCTACACTTTTGATTTTCTCAATTTAGGGGAAGATTTTCTAGAGCGCGATTTGGAACGTGCTTTAATCAACCATATCCGCGATTTTTTAATAGAGTTAGGAGTTGGTTTTGCTTTTGTAGGTAGTCAATATCATCTTGAAGTTGGCGGTGAAGATTTTTATATTGATTTATTGTTTTACCACTTGCGTTTACGCTGCTATATAGTTATTGACCTGAAAATTGAAGAGTTCAAGCCAGAGTATTCTGGCAAAATGAATTTCTATGTTAGTGCAGTGGATGATTTGTTGAAGCACCCTGATGATCAGCCTACTATTGGGATGATTTTATGTAAGAGCAAAAATAAGGTAATTGCGGAATACTCTCTGCGTGATATGCATAAGCCGATTGGCGTTTCGGTGTATCAGCTAAAAGATACTTTGCCGGAAGCTTTGCAAGGTAATTTGCCAACAATTGAGCAATTAGAAGCTGAGTTACAAATTGTGTCAATTATTGAGTAAGTCAATGGACTTAGTGGTTCAGATGGAAAAATGAAAGTAACGCATTATCCACTAGATTAAGTATATCAAAAGCTTAGACTACAGACAAAAAAACCGAGTTTTCACCCGAAGAGATAGGAAAGGAAGTTGCAAAAATCCAGAGCGAAATAAACGCTGATACAACTAAAGATTCTGATTTAATTTAGGTGTATTTCAATGCAGATAAAAATATCTTTAAACTACAGCCTGCTGCCGTGGATGCTGTAAAAACCAGTCATAAAGTTCTGGATTGTTATATGTCTGCGTCCACGAGTCATGATTGGCTTCTGGGTAAACTGTAAATTTTACATTCCCATTCCGGGCTTTTAGTGCAGAAACCATGATTTCCGACTCGCTTAAGGGGACGACATTATCCTTAGCTCCGTGAAATGCCCACACGGGAAGATTTTTCAACTTACGTGCTGCTTGTGGGTTACCACCGCCACAGATGGGCGCGATCGCAGCAAATCTTTCGGGCTGCATTGCTGCTAAATGCCATGTTCCGTAACCACCCATGCTTAAGCCGGTCAGGTAAACCCGATTTGGATCAACAGGATAGGATGAGATAACCTCATCTAAAAGGGCGCTCAATCTTTCTACATTCCAATATTCACCACGCGGACATTGGGGAGAAATGACAATAAAGGGAAAATCCGGTTGCTTCTCGACAATCTGGGCAACGCCTTGCTTTTTCACGTCATCTAAGTCAGAACCTCGTTCACCCGCACCGTGTAAAAATAGGATTGTTGGTAAAAGTGGCTGTTGTGTTTCGTTGCGTAGGCGTAGCCCGTCGTAGACATCGCCTCCCTTGGAGCGTAGCCCATCAGGTAAGAATAGCAGGTAGTTGTAGCTGTCGCTGGAAGTAACTTGCTGTTGTATTGAGGGCATAAGATTCATAAATATTGTTAGTTCAACGGTTTGCAAACAACAATTTTATATAGGAATCCGCTTTGATTTCTGAACTAATTTGCGTAGGCAGGCAATAGGCAATAGTCAAGAAGGCTTCTTAGTTGTACTGAGTTTTTCAGAAATCAAATATGAGTCCTATAACTTGGTCGCTGTGTAGCTTCTCGTTGACTCTTAACTAATCGAAAGTCATTATCTATATACTGATGCTATGGAAAAAAATGACATTTACCATCATCCTTTATGGTGGGAGAATTTTCACATACATTCTAATTGTGTGAATTCATAGACTAACTTTACCAAAAAAGACCCAGTGGGTGGGAGACACTAAGAAACGGAGAGAGTATTTGATAACTTCTCCGCCTCTTGGCATCTTCAATAAAGAACTACCACCAAACTCGATTTCCATTTTCGTCAACTCGCGCTTCCCGAATTACATCAGAAATCTCTTCAGCATCTTTAACGTGGTGGAGTGCCTTCTTTTCGCCATCGGCTTCATCCACAACAAAGTAAGTCGGGACTGTGATTTTGTCGCCTGTAATGTCTGGTACGTCATCAACAGCTACCTGTTCAGCCTTCTCTTCAACTGATTGAGGCTCATCAGCAATTCTATCTCCCGGATTCGCGGTTAAGTTTCTTTCCTTCACATTTGGTTCATCACGAGAATCCCAATCTTCGCTTACTGGTTGATTAATTTGATTTTGTTGTTTATTATCACTCATGGCTCTTTCAGGTATTAAAAAATGTGACTTGGCTAATAACAGCTTAAAAAATCACAGGCATAAAGAGTTCTTTCCCTGGAGAGAGTTTGAGAATAGATTTGGAATAGATTTTGTGAGGAACATCTCTTAGGTTAGATCCTAGTTCTGAGTTTGAGAAATAACCTCTTACTCCAGAAATAAATAGTAATTAAAAATTAAATTTTCAGGAACAACTCTTAAAAAAAGTAAATTTTACGAAAATGAACCTACGGTAAGCACAGATGTACATTAAATCCTAATGCGATCGCGACAGGATAAAAAAGGCAGTCTTGTTCGTTGAGTGAAATCTTGAAAATAATCACTTTATAATAAGAACTCAGGAGTCAGAATTCAGAATTCAGAAATGAATTGGAGTCCGACTGGGTAATGAATATTGCTTTAAAACCTTGCCCGCAAGTGGCGCGAAAAAAATTAAAATATTCTTGCCTTAAAACTCATCCCTTTATGGGTAGAGTATTCTGAATTCTGTATTCTGACTCCTGTTTTATTTGTCCTTGTTATGGCTCTCAATAAGATTTTCAGGGTTGAGTTATTCATGTCCCAGCTAAAAGTTCTCTGCCACTAATCACTGTAGTAGTCAAGTAAAACCAAATTCGTTTAGTTGATCGCAAATCTGCCGTATATTCTCGTTAGCCTAGCAGTATCAAATCAAATAGAACAATACCACCATACTTTTTAAGCAAATTATAAATTATAAAAGACTAACAAAGATTACTGCATGATTTAAAATTGTCGGGTAAGCTGACAAGAGCAGTTTCATTCTCAAACCAATGACCACAAGTAGTCCCAAAATTTTAGCCCTGGACTTTGATGGAGTGATTTGCGACGGATTAATTGAATATTTTGAGGTAGCATGGCGTACCTACTGTGAAATTTGGTCTCCTACTAACGACACACCAGCAGATGATTTAGCCTTGAGATTCTACCGTCTAAGGCCTGTTATTGAAACGGGTTGGGAAATGCCCGTTTTAATTAAAGCCTTGGTAGATGGAATTCCTGATGAAAAGATTCTTCATGAATGGGTAACCATCGCCCCACAACTTTTGTTAAATGACAAGCTACAAGCAAGAGAAATTGCCACAAAACTAGATAACCAGAGAGATAAATGGATTACTACGGATTTAGATGGGTGGCTGAGTCTGCATAGATTTTATCCGGCTGTAGTAGAAAAAATTAAATTAACTATTGACAGTGGAGTTAAGCTATACATTGTGACAACTAAAGAAGGGCGTTTTGTCCAAAAATTGTTGCAACAAGAAGGGGTGAATTTACCACCAGGAGCAATTTTTGGGAAAGAAGTCAAGCGTCCCAAATATGAAATTTTGCGAGAATTAATTCAGTCAGCAGGAGAAAAGCCACTGAACCTCTGGTTTGTAGAAGATAGACTCAAGACATTACAGTTAGTTCAACAGCAAGTAGACCTTGAAGATGTAAAACTTTTTCTTGCAGACTGGGGCTATAATACTCAAGCAGAACGGGAAGCTGCACAAAATGATCCGCGAATTAAGTTGTTATCACTTTCTCAGTTTGCTAAAGATTTCTCAGCTTGGCTTTAAGTAATTCGTAATTATTGGCAAGGTACTCGCGCGTAATTATCTATCTATCTTGCTGGTATTTCCCAGTTGGGGTCTAAATCCCCAACTTTATTTTAATTACGAATTACCTTAGCGAATATTAGAGCCTCATTAGCAATTACGAATTATTTTAATTTTCTGGAAGAATGGAAATGAAGTGACATATTTAAATGATGTATGTAAATAATAAGTAATTAGGAAAATTCCTAATTCATAACTATTCATTCATAACTTAGCACTTACTTTTATGCTTGATCTAACAAAACTAGCGCGACAAATGCAGGGTTTAAGTCAGCATCTAACATTAGAAGCTGCTGCTAGTCGCCAGCGTTTAGAGTTGGCGCAACAACATTTAAAAAATGCTTACGAGTCTCAACAAGATTTAATCGATCGCCAGGAAAAATGGCGCGATCGCATTCTCTTCGCTAATGCTACCCCAATTGAACCGCTAGAAACCTGTATTGATATCCCAGTTCCTCCAAAAATTCATACTGTCATTGCTACCGATGGTTCGCAAATTGCCCCTAATCATCACGAAATTGCTTACTGTTATCTCCTAAATATCGGCAGAGTTGTCTTGCATTACGGACAAAATCGCCATCCGCTACTCGATAGTTTGCCAGAAGTATTTTACCGCCCAGAAGATTTATATATGTCTCGGCAGTGGGGAATTAGAACTGAGGAATGGATGAGTTTTCGCCGCACTGCTTCAGAAACAACGGTGTTAGCAGAACTTGCATGTGGTGCAGCACAAGAGGAAACGCCAGCGTTGGCGATGGTAGATGGTTCGCTAATTTACTGGTTTTTAGAACAGTTGCCGATGGATGCACGCGATCGCATTTTACCCCCAATCCTGGAAGCTTGGCAGCAGATGCGTGATGCTAAAATTCCGTTGATGGGTTATCTTAGCGCCTCTCGCAGCATCGAAACAATGAACTTTTTGCGATTGTTGGCTTGTCCCCATCCAGTGCCAGACTGTAAAAGTCATTGCCCAAATCAGCTAGAAAAAGTACCTTGTAAAATTTTTGAACAGTTGCGAGATACTTCAGTTTGGGCAACCCGACTCAAACCAGGACAACGCAGTACTCTGTGGCGGAGCAATTCCCCCATTCTCGAACTCTACGGCGATCAAACCATTTACTTTTGCTACGTCCACGTTGGTACAGAAATCGCCAGAATCGAAGTTCCGGCATGGGTAGCCCAGAATGCAGCCATGTTAGACCAAGCACTGGGACTGATGTTAGCACAAGTTCAAAAAGGATATGGCTATCCTGTAGCGATCGCTGAAGCCCATAATCAAGCAGTAGTAAAAGGTGGCGACAGAGCGCGTTTCTTTGCCCTTCTCGAACAACAAATGATTAAAGCTGGTTTAAAAAATGTGGGAACTTCTTACAAAGAAGCCAGAAAGCGCGGGAGTATTGCGTGAACAAGGCAGGAGGCAGGAAGTAGGAATTAAGATTATTGACTGATAAGCTGCAATAAATTGTATTTATCTATTTTCGTTTATGGAGGTTTTTATGCGAACACAGGCAGAAAAACGCTACTACACTCGTGAAGAATATTTAGCACTGGAAGAAACAGCCGAATACAAAAGCGAATACTTAGATGGAGAAATAGTGCCAATGGCAGGAGGTACAACTAATCATAACCATATCATCGTTAATTTAGTTGCTCATTTAAAATTTGCTTTAAGAGGGCAAAATTATAATTTATTTACTAGTGATGTGCGCTTGTGGATACCGGGTTACAGAAGATACACATATCCAGATGTGATGGCGATCGCGGGAGAACCAATGTATGAGAATGACAGCACGACCACTGTTACAAATCCCTTAATAATTATTGAGGTTTTATCAAAATCAACCAGAAGTTACGACGAATCAGATAAGTTTCGTTGCTATCGTTCAATTCCTGAATTTAAAGAATATATTCTGATTGACCAATACAAATTTTACGTCGAGCAATTTGCTAAAAACTCGGATGGTAAATGGGTATTAACTGAATACGAATCTCCCGATGCATTGTTAACACTAGCTTCTATAAATTTCCAAATTTCATTCAGTGATATTTATGAAATGGTAAATTTTCAGATGAGCGAGGGCTGAAACATTAAGTTTATCTATGAGGGAATACAAAAAAAATCATAATTGTTACATTTCTTAAATGATCACTTCCTTATTTAAGGACAATGACAGATAAAAGTCCTGAATAATTCAGTTTAAGTAACACTTCTTATTTTAAATTTAAGATAAGAAGTGTTTACTTTATATCTTTTTTGGGAATCCTTTATTTAGTAGAGAACTAAGTCAACAGCTAGCTAGTTTACTCAGTACAAACTAGTAGATACTTCTTGCCTCTACATCAAGTTAAATACGTTTTTATTCGTAAGCTAAACAGTCTTACTCAAAACTGACGTGAGGCAATTTCTAGCTTGAAGCATCTTATTGAAATGGCTACTCAATTTTAATAATAAATGTATTAACTTATTTAACTTTATCCCAAAAAGCTTTACACCTAAAAAACTGATGAAACTAGCTAAATCTGAGTTACAAAAATCTGAAGAAAAATACTCTCGATTTTTCTCACTTTCTATAGATTTATTGTGTATTGCTAATTTTGATGGTTATTTTAAATATTTAAATCCAGTCTGGACAAAAACATTAGGTTGGTCAACTCAGGAACTCGTTGCTAAACCCTTTATCGAATTTGTTCACCCTGAAGACCGTGAATCCACAATTGTCGTAGCCCAAAGAATTATACAATCTGTAGATGCAATCAGCTTTGAAAACCGCTATCTTTGTCGAGATGGTTCTTATAAATGGTTCTCATGGAATGCAACTAGTTTCATTGAAGAAAAGCTGATTTATGCAGTAGCACGTGACATCACTATTAATAAACAGAATGAGATAGCGCTAGAAGAATCTGTCCAAGAATTAGAAGCTTTTAGATTTGCTTTAAATGCCCATTCACTGGTAGCTATTACTGATAGAACTGGGAGAATAACTTATGTTAATGAACTATTTTGTGAAGTTTCTAAATATTCTCCAGAAGAACTTTTAGGTCAAGATCATCGGATTATCAATTCTGGACACCACACAAAAGAATTTTTTACAAATTTGTGGAAAACTATTGCCCAGGGAAAAATCTGGAAGGGAGAAATTCAAAATAAAGCCAAGGATGGGACTTTTTATTGGGTGGATACTCTGATCGCCCCAATGTTGGGACAAGATGGAAAGCCCTATCAATACGTATCAATTCGTACAGACATTACACAACGCAAGCTTTCAGAGTTAGCTTTATTGGAGCGATCGCGTTTGTCAGTTTTGAGTGCAGAAGTCAGTTTAGCCTTATCTCAAAGTGGCACACTTCCAGAAATTTTGCAAAACTGTACAAATACTATTTCCCAATACCTTGATATCGGCTTTGTTTGTATCTGGACATTTGAACGACAGACAAACCAGCTACAATTGCAGGCTGGTGTTCATTGCACAGATATTGCTTGTAATGCTTTGATCGATACCCAAGATTTCCCAGATCATATCGCTTTAGTCAATAATATTATGGGCTTAATGATTCAAAATCATCAAGCTATTTTTAACGAAGAATTATCAATTAATCATTCAGATAAACTTGTCGATTCTACATTCTCAATTTCTCGGTTTTCTGCTTATCCCCTGATAGTAGAGCAGCAAATAATCGGCATAATAGCTTTATTTAGTAAGCAATTATTTACCGAACCAACTAATAGCCTATTAAATTGGATTGCGAATAATATTGCTGTGGCTATTGACCGAATCTGGGCGCGAGAAGAACTCCTCAGCCGTCGGGAAGCCTTATTGTTGCGTCTAGCTAGTCAAATCCGCAGTTCTCTTGACTTAAATATGATCCTAGAAACTGCTGTTAATGAAATTCGCAGCTTATTACAAATTGACCGTTGCTACTTTCTTTCTTACTTACCGCACCCATCCCAACCAAGTCTGACTATTACCTATGAAGCACGAAACCCTAACTTGCCAAGTATGTTAGGCAATATCCCACTACAAAAAAGCACTTTTTTGACCCAAACACTTCTCTCTCAAGAGCTAATTTGTATAGAAAATATTAATAGAAAATCACAACTTGATTATGATATTCAAGAACTTTTAACTGAGTTTGGTATCACATCTCAACTAATGCTACCAGTTAAGAGTAATTCCGGTGAAATTGGGGCAATTGTATGCAGTCATTGTAGTGGCGATCGCATTTGGACTAACAGTGAAATTAACCTGCTACAAGCTGTTTGCGATCAACTAGCGATCGCCATCGATCATGCACAACTTTATACCCAAAGTCGCTCTGCTACTTTAGTAGCTCAAACTCAAGCCGAAAAACTTACCGAAACCTTGCATAAATTGCAGCAAACCCAATCTCAACTGATCCAGAATGAAAAAATGTCTAGCTTGGGACAATTAGTAGCTGGAGTTGCCCATGAAATCAACAATCCAGTTAATTTTATTCATGGCAACTTAATCTATGCTAACGAATACTTTCAAGAGATGTTAACTCTCTTGCACCTTTATCAGCAACATTATCCCCAACCCCAACTAGAAATCGAAGATTTTGCTAAAAAAATTGATTTAGAATTCATTACTAGTGACCTTTCTCAACTCCTATCTTCGATGAATATGGGTACTAATCGCATCCGTGAAATTGTTTTGGGACTGCGAAATTTTTCTCGACATGATGAAGCAGATAAAAAACTAGTTAACATTCATGAAGGGCTTGAAAATACCCTATTAATTTTGCATCACCGTTGGAAAGATAATGGAATTGGGTTGGATATATCTATCGTTAAAGAATATGGTAATTTGCCCTTAGTTGATTGCTATGCTGGGCAGCTTAATCAAGTATTTATGAATATTCTGACTAATGCGATCGATGCTTTAGAAGAGTCAAGAGTCAGCAGGAAAATAACTGATAAACCGCAAATTCTCATTCGGACTGAAATTTTAGACAGTAAATTTGTTGTCATCCGAATTGCCGACAACGGATTAGGAATGGCGGAAGACGTTAGAAAGCGATTATTTGATCCATTTTTTACTACAAAACCCGTAGGTAAGGGAACAGGACTTGGACTGTCAATTAGCTACCAAATTATAGTAGAAAAACATGGTGGAATTTTGAATTGTCTATCAGAACCAGGAAAAGGCACAGAATTCTGCATTCAAATTCCAATTTAAAGTATTGGCTTTGCTCGGCTTTAAAATACTCTGCGTTTAAAAATGCCACGATAGTTCTAGAATTTTTTAGCTATCTATATTTGAATTTTATGAACAAGTATTTAGTAGCACCGTGGCTCTTTGGTAGATATCGCTTATCCAGTAAAACTAGAGTTCTGATTGTAGCGATAATTATGGCGCTACTGAGTGTAGGCTGTACTGGAAAAGTATCAGAAAAAAATCAGTCAGTTGTGGATAGTGTCTCAAGTCAACAGAACTTACCAGCTTTAAAAATTGGGGTGCTACCTACGCAAAGCCGGACAGAGCAAGAACGGATGATTAAACCCCTAAAAGAATACTTAGAGCAATCCCTTGGACGAAGGGTTGATACTGAGTCGCAATCAAAGATAATCGGGGGACAAGGGAGACACAAAAAACCAGAGATCCAGAAGGTACAAGATGCGATCGCCAGTTCAGTAGATTTCCAGATTGCTAAGGATTATCAGCAAATCATTGACTGGCTATTGCAGGATAAGCTGGACATGGCTTATTTAGGGCCTATGAGCTATTTGGAGGCAGTAGATCGGGGTGCTAAAGTAGAACCGTTGGTTGCTCCCATTGATAAACATACGGGACAACCCTGGTATCGGGCGTGTATCATTGTCAAACAAGACAGTCGCATCAAAACCTTAAAAGACCTCAAAGGTAAACGTATTGCCTTTGTAGATAAATTATCAACCTCTGGGTATTTGATGCCGCTGGCAACGTTCAAAAAACTAGGAATTGATGATAATCGAAATTTTGCTCAAGTCCTCTATGCTGGTAGCCATAGCAATAGTATGGCTGCATTAGAAGATGGCATTGTTGATGCCGCAGCAACTAATATTTCCTCCTACTTGAAGCGGCAAAAAAACGGGAAGCTAACACCTCAAAACTCCAGAATTCTGTGGGAATCTGCTCCCATACCAAATTCTCCAATAGTAGTGTCTAAAAAACTCTCACCTGAGTTAATCAAACGACTAAAGCAGGCTTTTATTAGTAGCCCAGAAGGACTTCAGGATATTATCGGAACTGAGTCAGCCGGATACACCCTTGTGACTCCTTCAGACTACACTCCTATCGAGCAACTCCGAAAATATCTCAACTTAATTTCTGTTCCGACAAAATGAAAATCTCCACAAAGTTTTTTACAGGTTCAGTTGTATCTGTCGGACTGATAATAGCTATTCTCGTTGGCAATACTGTAGCTGTTCAACAAATAAAGCAGACTATTCGTGAGAAAAGCAATCAAACTACCGAAACTATCAAAGTCGCTTTGACTGCGGAAAATGCCTTGAAGTCTGAAATTATTGAACTCAAGGATATTGTTCTACTTAAAAGTCAAGATATAGAAATGATTCAATCTTCAAAAAAGTTTCTGGACTCTCTTGACAAGTTAGAACGCTTGATGCCAGATGCCAAAGAAATCTCAATCATTCGTCGCCGTCACCAGTTTCTCAGCCAGTTGTCAACTCAACTAATCCACTGGAATTCTAGCGACACTTCTTTAGCAGATTCTCAGCAGTATTTTAGAGCCATTAATTCCTTTGATAGAGACATTGAATTGTTCCTCAGCCAGCTAATTGAACGTGCTAATCAGCAGAATCTCTTAGTTGAAGATGAATTGGAAAACCTATATCAAGTGCAGAGAATTATTTCTTTTGTAGTTGTGCAAGTAATTATAATTTTATTTGTTGGGAAATTTATAGTGATTTGGCGTCCAACAATTAAGTCTTTGCATAAATTACAAGCAGGAACAGCAGAAATTGCGGATGGAAACCTAGATTACCGTTTAGATATTCAGACAGGGGATGAAGTAGAAGACCTTGCTAAGTCATTTAACTATATGTCACTGAAGCTAGCTGAATCTCGTGAAACCCTAATTAAGAACACTGAATTAACCCAAATGAACCAACGCCTAGAGTTGGAAATTTATGAACGCAAACAGGCAGAATCAGAACTTCAGAAAGCCTTACAAGAACTCCAAAGCACTCAAGCTCAATTGATTCAAACTGAAAAAATGTCTAGTCTGGGTCAGCTTGTAGCAGGGGTTGCACATGAAATTAATAACCCAGTTAACTTTATTTCTGGCAATATTACCTATGCCAGTGAATACACTCAAAAATTGCTAGAACTAGTAAGTCTCTATCAAGAAGAGTTCCCAAATTCTGGACAAAAGATTCAGGAAAAGGTAGAGGATATTGATTTAGAATTTATGCTAGATGACCTACCCAAAATCTTGTCTTCGATGAAAATGGGATCTAAACGAATTCAGCAAATTGTCTTGTCTTTGCGTACCTTCTCCCATTTAGATGAAGCAGATATGAAAGAGGTTGATATTCATGAAGGTATTGATAGTACACTGCTAATTTTGCAGAATCGATTGAAAGCCAAGCCAGAGCATCCCAAAATTGAAATTATTAAGGAGTATGGCCAGCTACCTCTAGTAGAGTGTTATGCAGGGCAGTTAAATCAAGTATTTATGAACGTGATTAATAATGCGATCGATGCCCTTGATATGTGCAATGTTCAAAGTTCTCAGCAAGAGATTGAGAGCAATCCTAGTAAGATTATAATTAGTACTAAACTTGTTAGTAATAACCGAGTGGTAGTCAGAATTGCAGATAATGGACCAGGTATGACCCAAGAAGTTAAAAAGAAATTGTTTGATCCATTTTTTACTACTAAACCTGTGGGACAAGGAACAGGATTGGGCTTATCAATTAGCTATCAGATTGTGGTGCAAAAACACTCTGGAATCCTGCGGTGTGAATCAGAACTGGGCAAAGGAAGCGAGTTTTGGATTGAGATTCCTTTACATCAGATAGGAAAATCGGTAAACTATAACGGATTTAAATTGCCTACTGATTTGCAAGAGTCAAAAGTCTAGAGAAATTATTGACTAAAAACTATGCAAAATTTAAGTACATCCAACGCTATAGGGCTGAATTTAGAGCTTTTTCATGTCCAAAGCAACACTGCTTTTGAGTTACCACCAAATATTGCGGTGTTTCATATCGGTAAACTCAATGACCAAATTCCACCAGATATTGATGTTTCCAACTTGCCAGATGCAGATGTAGTTTCTCGCATCCATGCACAGATTCAGAACCACATAAATAATTATTTTATTGAAGACTTAGGAAGTTCTAATGGGACATTTGTAAATAACACTAGATTAGAACCTAGAACACCCTATCAAATAAATTTAGGAGATAGAATAGACCTTGGTCAAGGAGAAAAATTCACATTTATATTCCAAGATCAGATACAATATCAGCAAAATCCTATCTCTTCTGCAAATACCACAACAATGCAGGCTCGAATTCCTCCGCAAAACAGACAAACTCCGGTAACTCAGACAACCAAATTTGTAGGCTTTGCTTTGATGGTTGCAGGTATGATAATTTTAACTGCAAATATTCGAGTTGGGATATTTTTTGGTATTCCTGGTTTATTGCTATGTGTATCTGGTATTTTCGTCCTTTGTCAACATCGAATAAACCCTAACTTAGGATGGATTTTAATGGCGTTAGGAATTGTAGTCATCGCTTTTACTGGTAATGTATTCGCGTCAGTCAATCTTTTAATTGTTTTGGCATCATCTGCTTTATTCTTCGCCGGATATCAACTTTCTAGTACTGGAAAAATCTTAAATTATGATTTGCGATCGCTCCAGAGTTTAATTAAAAAATAGCTCATTTTAACTAATTACGAATTACGAATTATTTCAATCCTGCTTCTCTGCGAATTGCATTATTCATCGAGTTGATTTGCGATGCATGAAATGATGGTGGCATTGAGCTATGAATGATATGGTCAAGTCCATCATGCATTACATCCGTTGCTAGTGCAGAGTGATCCAGCCCTAATGTATGTCCAATCTCATGGGCAATAGTATTGGCAATTAAGTTAGACAATTGATTAACATGAAGACTGGCATTGTAAGACGCATATAATACTTGATCAATGCGAATGACAGCACGGTTTGTAACCATTCCTAATTTAAAAGTAGCTACTCCTAAATAGTCAACTGGCTGGTTATCAGCAAATATATAGACGTGAGTAAAGTTGTCTCCCCATTCCTTGGGTTCAGGTGGATCTGATGTCAAAAATACTTCAACGCTTCTAAAAGCACCGTAGAGCTTAGAAAAGGCATCACTGAGAATACTATTGATTGCTTCGGTATTTTCCTCTTCGATGTCCATTCCCGAAACGTCTACCCAGATGCAACGGCGAAACTCGCTATTTCTCTCTATGAGAATTTTTCCACAGGAAGGGCAAAACTCCCACTGAGGCTGAATGCGCGAACGACATCCCTGACAACGGAGTTTAGGGGGTCTAGTCAAGTCTATGCGTTCCCAAATCGGGACTTTGAGCTTGCGATTGGGTCTAGTTAAATCCAGGCGATCATAGAGAGACATTGATTTTTTATTGTAATAGATTCTTCGTTTTAGCCAATTTGACCCAGTTTGGATATTCAGTCATCAGTAAATCATAAAGCTCTTGATCTGGTATACTTTCTGGGTCTTCTAAACTGAAAAAATCTGAATTATCAAGATAGCGATCGCTCATTTCGTCAAGCCGCTCTAGAAAAGTAAAATCACTGGTCTTTGCTTTAGCTAGCCAACCTAAAATACCTTTACCTTTAACATCCTTGCGTGACTTGCCAATTGCCATAAATTGCCAAAAAATAGGCTCATACGAAGACTCTTTAAGATATTGTTCTGTTTGTGACTCGTCAGAGGTTGCTCCATCCGTCACAAACATGATATAAACTGGATTAAAACTTTTATGGTTACCTTTTTTAGATATTGGAAAATAGAATTTTCTAATCATATCTATAGCTTTACCATAGTAAGTACCACCTTCTAGTGGATACTCTTTCAAGAGATTTGGAATAAAAGTTTTAAAATTTTCAATAGTCATTTCACCTGCGTTATAGGCTTTAGCTCCGAATAAAAATATATCAATGGAAGCGTTATCATCAAAACGACATCCTAAAGCAAGAATTTTTTCAGCAAACCGCTGAATTTTACCTAAAGTATAGAGCGCACTCATTGAGCCAGAGATATCAAGGCAAAGCACAACCTTAGCCTTATGATTTGTCAAATTTGCTTTTTGTAGTGATATATCTGCTTTTTTAACAAGATTGAAAATATGTGGCGCTTCTCGCTCCAGCTTTTTCTCTAACGATATATTTAGTTTCGCTGTACAGTTTTCTTGGGCACTTTCTACTTTTGTAGATTCTTGCTGCTTAGTTTTGGCAATATATTTATCTACAAAACTTTGTAGTCCAGAACTATAGCCTTCTCCTACCGCTTGAAATCTCCATTCATTCTCTTTTTTATATAAGCGTCCAAATTCCAAAGCTGTCTCTTGAGAAAATGCCTCTCTTAAATTGTACCGAGCCAGAGAATTTTTGCTTTCGTGATTGTAAATCTTGATAAAGGCATTTTTGATTTGGCTAAAATTCTGATTTTTTTCTTGCCCTTCATGAATAGTGACAACAAAAACTATCTCCTGAATATCTGGGTTGACTTTTGCCAAATCAACATAAATTGTCTCATCATCTCCATGACCTTCTCCAGTTCTATTATCTCCTGAGTGTCTTAAAGATCCATCGATTGACTGGAGATTATTATAGAAAACAAAATATTTATCATTGGGAATTTTACCATCTGCGCCTAACATAAATACCGAAGCATCAATATCATAGCTTTGCCCAGCTTTATTTACTTGCCAACCCAAGCCAATAGCTACTTTATTTAAATTTGGAGCTTCTTTAGAAAGATTAAACCTGCCACCTTTGGTTAATTCAATTTCCATCTCATATACATCCTATAAATTAAACTTTTTTAATTAATTTATGCAAAAAAGGGGGTAACAACAATGAATACCCCCTTTGGATTAACTTTTGAGATATTTACTAAGCAGCATATTGGTCTACAAAACTTTGCAGCCCTGATTTATAACCAGCCCCAACAGCTTGGAATCTCCATTCTCCATCTTTTCGATAAAGTTTACCAAATTCAATTGCAGTTTCTGCGGAAGCATCTTCATCTAATTCATATTTAGCAATTTGTTTTTCTGTGGTGTTGTCATAAATTCTGATAAACGAGTTTCTGACTTGCCCAAAGTTTTGCTTTCTTTGCTCTGCTTCATGGATAGTGACCACAAAAACTATTTCTTGAACTGAAGCATCAACTTTGCTTAAATCAACTTGAATTGTTTCATCGTCTCCTATACCCTCTCCAGTTCTGCTATCTCCCTCATGTTTCACAGAACCATCTGGTGATTGTGAGTTGTTATAGAATACAAAGTATTTTTCGTTAGGAATTTTTCCGTTAGCACCTAACATAAATATAGAAGCATCTAGGTCAAAAGCTGAACCTGTATCTGTAACGTTAATATCCCATCCTAAACCAATTCCAGCATTTTTTAAGCTTGGTGCTTCTTTTGAAAGATTGATTCTTTCGCCTTTACTGAGGTTAATTGACATGATTATTACCTATTTTTGGAAATGAATTTGATTCTGAATTGCTATGGATTTGAGTAACTTAAGATGTACTTAAGCATAAACTTTCACAAGTCCTTCCAAACCATTAACGTTAATACCGTTGCCAATAGCTGCCAATTTCCACTCGTTATTATGATTGTAAATTTCAGCCATAACCATTCCGGTCATTCCTTTATATTCACAACCGGATAGATGATACTTAGCGAGTTCTTGATTATTAGATGTATTGACTAGGCGTACAAAGGCATTTTTTACCTGTGCAAATTCTTGCTTCCGAGTAATACAATCATAAATATTAACTGTAAAAACCAATTTTACAATCTCTTTTGGTAGTCGAGCTAAATCTACAAGAACCTGCTCGTCATCACCTTCTCCCGCACCTGTGAGATTATCACCCAGATGGGTAATAGCTCCTGATTTATGGGATAGATTACCAAAGTAAACAAGATTGCTTATATCTGTTATTTTGCCATTTTGATCTAAACAGATTACAGAGGCATCTAAATCAAAGTCTGGAGCGTTACTAAAAGCGCCAAAAAAACCACCACCCGAACGTTTTGCTAGATCCCACCCCAGTCCGCACATCAGTTTTGTTAGCCCAGGAGCTTCTTTAGAAAGTGATATGCGTTGTCCTTTTTGTAAGTTAATTCCCATGTAATTTATTTCAAAGTATATGTAATTTACAAGATGAAATCTAAGGTTTGCTCTATAACTTTAATGTTTTTAATCTTCAAGTTTGAGATTTATTAAAAAATATCAAATATAGAGCAATATAGTTTTCTGAAATCAGCTTTATGTCAGCATTAGAGAATATCTTAGAGACTTCTAGTAGACCTATTAGCTATAGCGTTCAAGTAGTGATTTTAAACCACCTTGATAGCCTGATCCGACAGCATTAAGACGCCATTCACCGTCTTTACGGTAAAGTTCTGCCATGATTAATGCTGTCTCTACAGAGTAGTCTTCAACAAGGTCATAGCGGACTGCTTCTTGCTTTGTTTGAGCATTTACAATACGCACAAAAGCATTTTTAACTTGACCAAAGTTCTGATTACGTTGCTGTGCTTCATGAATAGTTACAGTAATAACTATTTTTTGAACATCTGCGGGTACTTGTTTGAGATTAACTTTGATGACTTCATCATCTCCTTCACCTGCACCGGTAAGATTATCTCCCATGTGCTGAAGCGATTTATCAGTATCAGGACTTGTGAGGTTATTATAAAAAATAAAGTGGTTATCAGAAATAAGCTTTTCGTTAATACCCAACATGAACACTGAGGAGTCTAGATCAAAGTCATAACCTGTATCTGTAGCCTTAACGTCCCATCCAAGTCCAATAAAGACATCTGTTAAGCCAGGAGCAACTTTTTCAAGTGAAACTCTTTGTCCTTTTGTTAGTGAAACTGCCATAATTTTTCTTCCTATTTATAGCAAATTGATGCACAAACTAAGCAAATTTTTTATTGTTAATTTAAAATAATTGGGAATTTTTTAAATAGCAACAAAAAATTAATCAGCTATGGCGCTGATTGTTTATAAAAACTT
The DNA here is from genome assembly GCF_051172895.1 of Nostoc sp. CALU 1950. Lineage (NCBI taxonomy): Bacteria > Bacillati > Cyanobacteriota > Cyanophyceae > Nostocales > Nostocaceae > Nostoc > Nostoc sp. CALU 1950. Next base: position 36,307 of record NZ_JBDNJQ010000039.1, read on the forward strand.
CACCAGTAATTATTTAATTTTTGAATTGGCTAGTTTTGAAGTTTGATTGTATCAACCTACTTTTCTATCAAAATTAACCAATAAGTTTAACTATTTACAGTTGAGTCATAACACGCCACACAATTGAATGTATGTCATATTTGTTATGCGCTCTATCGTAGTCACCTTCAAGAAGCACTGAAATCAGGAAAAATACGTAAACTCAAAAACTCTGTTTTTGGGGCTACTGGTGTCTCCCACTCTCTGCGAAAGAGCGTCTTTCTGAGGTAAGGATTATGCAACTTAAAGACAGATTAGTTTATTCTCTCCACATTGCCACTTGCTGTTTGAGTTCCCTCATATCCAAATAATCGTGAGCAAAAGCTTTCCGTAAAAGTGGATGAGGAATAAAACCATCATATTTTTGAAGTTCTGGTGCTTCTGAAGTACTGACTAAATCTTCTGAGGTAATTCTTTGTTCACACAATGAAGCAATTTCATTGTAAAGATGTTTAAATTTATTCTTGCCTAATTTAATTGTCAAATAATAGGGATTTACTCCGCCAATACTTGTAATTTCCAAGGATTCCCGGCAGTAGGAGTTGAGTAATCTTTCTAAGGTGCGATAAGCAACCGTACCCATCCAAGGAAAAATGCAACATTTACCTTTTTCCAGTTGCAAAATATTCTGTTTATCTAATCCAACCTGCTGCGCCAACTGGCGAACTTGGCGTAATCGTTGCAAGGCATTTTTTTGCAAGTAACTATACTCAAAATTTTCCAATAAAATTTGCTGCATTCGTTGTAAAACTTTGGTATGAATAGTACCACTACCACCACGCCAATAAATACTAGCTTTACCCTCAGTTTGTTTAACGAAAATAGCCTTCTTTTTAAAGTCAACTTCTAAGACTTCCCAAGTTCTCCCAGCTAAAGCAAATTGATTGCCAACCGGAATCGGCGTGACGATACTGCCAATTTCTGTTGCACCTTGCTTAACAATATATTCTTGCTGTTCAGCAAAGACAGCATAAAACTGAAATTTCCTCACCACCTTTTCTCCTGCCAAACCCAGGATTAATTTACCTTGTTCGGTATGCTGAATATGACCAATATCAATTAAATAGCGTAGCAATAGTTGGAAATCTTCTTTTAAAATAGCAGCAAAGGGCGGCAGACTAAAAATTTGTTTAGCTAAAGCATTAGCTGAAATTTCACCTGTTGCTGTTAAAATACTCATTGTCTGGTGATAAAGCAAACTCAAAGGATATTTAATTGCTTTGATTGGTTCAATCCATTTCTCCTCTAAATAAAGTTGAATAATAGCGATACACTGCAAAAGTTGCCAAGGGATTTGCTCTGGTAGAGAAGCTTCTGCTAATGGCTGATCTTCAGCACAGACAAAGCGCATATCAGCAGCTTCACCTCTTCTACCACTGCGTCCCAAGCGTTGTAAAAAACTAGCTACAGAGAGGGGTGATTCTAACTGAATAACTCGCTCTAAATGACCGATATCTATGCCTAATTCTAGAGTCAGAGTGGCAGCGGTAACAGCGGGATTGTTGGATTCACGCATTGCATTTTCAGCAGATTGCCGCAAGCTAGAAGATATACTCCCATGATGTACATGATATATATCCGGTAGTCCTTGTTCTGTGGCAATTTTTCGTAAAGATGCAATTACAGATTCAGTACGCGTGCGATTATTAGCAAATATTAGACATTTGCGAGACTTGCTAAGGTTGAAAATATATTGTTCATCATCTGTCGCCTCTGATTCATCTACTTCATCATTAATATAAAAATGTTCTACAGCTAGTTTTATTTGGCGTTTTATGCTGTCGATTTTCGGTGTAATAACTGGCTTGTCTGTTCCTGAACGCAACCACTCTTCAGCTATTGAGTAATCACCAAGAGTTGCTGACAAACCAATACGGCGCGGTTGTTTTTGCGTCAACTTTGCTAAACGTTGTAATTGGCAAATAATTTGACAACCGCGTTCTGAACCCATAAAGGCGTGAATTTCATCAATGATGACAAACCTTAAATCACCAAATAAGCGAAGTAGGTCGTTATTTTTGTTGATTAACAAACTTTCTAAAGATTCTGGTGTAATTTGGAGAATGCCTTGAGGATTCTTTAAAAGCTTATTTTTTCGAGTTTGCGAAACGTCACCGTGCCAGTGCCAAACGGGAATATCTGCTTCTTTGAGTAAGTCGTTGAGACGCTCAAATTGATCATTAATCAAAGCTTTGATTGGACTAATATACAATGCCCCTATGGTTGCAGCAGGGTTGGCATGTAATAGAGTCAAAACTGGCAGAAAGGCTGCTTCTGTTTTACCAGCAGCAGTTCCAGCAGTAACTAGCAAGTGAGCATCAGTATCAAATATGACTTGACAAGCGGCAATTTGAACTGGCCGTAATTCAGTCCACTGGTGATGATAAATATATTCTTGGATGAAGGGTGCGAGTCGGCTAAAAGCATCGCTCATATTTATTTTTTATAGGTAATTAGTAACAGGTAATGAATTGACTGCATTTTTACAGACAGGGAAAATACTTAAAATCATACCGTAATGCTTGATAGGTATAGCTTTTTAGGGAAGAGGTTAGAGTGTATTACATAGAAACGAGCGTAGATGCAAAGCCGCTTGTCGTAAGACATCGCTACAAACTTGAGATTTTATGTAAAACTTCACAAAAAAGTGTTTCTCTTTATTGATTTATTACAATTTTTGGCGTAGTTTTATGCGGTATTTACGTATACATATTTCTATCTTAAGCTTAGTGTTGTGTGATGCATATATCAATGCATCATGTCACTCAATTTTGGAGTTATGACAATGAAAAATATTTTCGCCAAAATCGCTGTTACCACAGCAACCAGTGCTGCTTTTAGTGTTGCGATCGCAGCTAGTGCTAACAACCCAGCCCAAGCTATTGATTTAAACTTCAACTGGCTAGGTAATGCTGGTTATTCAGCAATAGGTTCATTCAGCTACGACGAGACTACAGCACCTACAATTATTTCAGAAAGTGGTAGTGGAGCGACCAATTTTTTACAATCCTTGAATGTCTCTTTCTTAGATCCATCTAATAATCTGCTTGGAACTTATAACACCGTTTCTGGTGGAGTCTCAGAATCTGATTTCTTCGCTTTCAACTTTGATACTTCCACTCATACCTTGTTTGGCCCCTTTGATGTAGCAGGAGGGACGGGTGTAATCGGAGAATATTTTTTCCAGGGAACCGTTGGTGATTCTTTGTCCTTACGTCAGGATATCGATCAACAGACAGCATTTATAACATTAGATCAAAATTCTGGTTCTATTCAGGTATCCAAAGTCCCTGAACCTGCTTCTATGTTGGGTTTACTGGCATTTGGGATATTGGGTGTAGGCTCATCTCTGAAGAAAAAGCAAGCCTCTTGCTAGAAAGTAGGGCTTCCTAGTTAGAGGTTGCCAATTTTAGTTTAATGAATCTCTATTCTAGCTCCAATGGTTAAGTGAGTTGGTGAGTCTATTATTCAGCCTTATCAGTTCGCGATCGCTCGAATACTTATGTCAACAAGTATTCGAGCAGTCACTAATGACTTGGTTAAAAATACTTCATGTGCCAGTTGAAAGGGCGGTATGAGGGTTATATGCACAAGCTTGAATATAATGCTACAATCCCCGAAGTTTAAATTTAGACATTATGCATTATTCAGGAGCTAGCAAATTAACTATTGTGATCATCACCAAAATCTAAGGTCTGTGTTTATAAAGAGCCTAAAGTGTTTACATAGTCTGAAATTTTAATTTTTAAGTCTTTTATGCAATACAAAAATTATCTTTTAAAATTAAAATTATTCAGAAAATTTATAAACAGGGCTTAATTCAATCTTAATCAACAAATCATTAAACTTAAATTAAGTAATAAAAGTGGCAGCCATTACTGAAATTAGCAATAAGTCCGCTGATCTCAAGCTGTCTTTACAAAATTCACAAATAGCTCATGCACATTCTGATCTATTCCTACAACTATCATCCAGAGCCGATTGGAATTGCTCCATTAATGACTGAATTGGCAGAAGGACTAGTAAAGCGAGGTCATGAAGTGCGAGTGATTACGGGAATGCCCAACTATCCTCAGCGCGAAATTTACGATGGATATCGGGGTAAGTGGTATATTACTGAGCAAAAAAATGGCGTCACCATTCAGCGAAGTTACCTGCGAATTAAGTCTAAACCTAACCTCATAGATCGGTTGTTGTTGGAGTTGAGTTTTATTTTTACGAGCTTACCCCAAGTCTTTAAAGGCGGACGCCCGGATGTGATTATCTTAACGGTTCCGCCTCTATTCGGTACGTTGCCAGTAACAATATTTGGTTGGTTATACAACTGCCCGGTAGTTCTGAATGTGCAAGACATTTTACCAGAAGCTGCGGTACGTATCGGACTATTAAAAAACAAGTGGATGATCCGAAGTCTTGCAATCCTAGAGAAGTTTGCATATCGGACTGCACACACTATTAGTGTCATCGCTGATGGGTTTCGTGACAATTTAGTGAATAAGGGAGTACCTGTTAATAAAATCGTTTGTATTCCCAATTGGGTGAATGTAAATTTCATTCGCCCTTTACCGAAACAGAACAACTCTTGGATATCTAGCCATCAACTCAATGGTAAATTTGTTGTACTTTATTCGGGCAACATTGCTCTAACACAAGGTTTAGAAACAGTAATAGAAGCAGCAGTTTGTTTGCGTCATATCAAGGATATTGTCTTTGTGATCGTCGGCGAATCAAGAGCATTGCAAAGGTTGCAGGAATATTGTCTTTTAAATGGAGCAGATAATGTTTTGCTGCTACCGTTACAGCCACGAGAAACACTTCCCGAAATGCTAGCAGCATCTGATGTAGGGCTGATTGTGCAAAAGCATAATGTGATTTCGTTCAATATGCCTTCAAAAATACCACTGCTGTTGGCGAGTGGTCGCCCGATTGTGGGTTCTGTTCCTGCCACTGGTACTGCTGCGAAAGCAATTCAACTCAGTGGTGGTGGGATAATTGTTGAGCCAGAATCACCCGATGCAATGGCTGCTGCGGTGCATGATTTATATACTAATCCTGCTCTAGGGGCAAGGCTTGGTAATACAGGAAGACAGTTTGCCGAAGAAAACTATTCGTTGGAGCAAGCACTTGATCGGTATGAAGGGCTGCTTTCTTATATTGTTACTAACCGAAAATCTACTCTGAGGATATTGCCGGATTTGGATTCTAAGGAATCAGTTGTAGATGGTTGAAGGCTGTTGAGGAATGCTCGCTTAATTAGCGAACACCAGGCGACTGCACAGACAAAACCCTGATTGGGATAAATTAAATCACCCATTCGGGTGAGTTAAAAATCAACCGATCGGGTGACCTAAGTGTAGGAAGTTGAGACTGCTAAAAAATAGGACTCTAGAGAACACTGATTGATTGCATGTCGTTCTTGGTGAGGATAACTTGATGAAACTCGTAACCTTGATTAATAGAGCTGGATTAATCAGCGTAGGCGTAATCCTAGGTCGAAGCAAGCTACGCGCAGCGTGTCGCAGACAAGCCTCAGAAGGCATCGCTCCCTATGCTTTTCTTCCCTAAGATCACTATTCACTATGAATAAAGACCGATAAACTCATCTGTAACTTATACCAATCTCGTCTTCTATGTGGTTATAATGCAAGCAAGCACTTACATGTGCAAGCAAGCGCTTGCAAACCCTCATGGAAAACTTAGCATCAAGGACGGCACAAACTCGTGCACGCTTGATCAAAGCGGCAACTAAGGTGTTTGCAACGGCAGGTTTAACAGGAGCTACAACGCGAGAAATTGCTCGTGTTGCTGCGGTCAACGAGGTAACTTTATTTCGTCATTTCCAGAGCAAAGAGCAACTACTAGCTGCTGTGATTACCGAAGCGATCGCTTCCCAATCCCAAACCTTAGCTGATCACAAGGACTGGACTCAAAACCTGTACATTGACCTCAAGAATTATGCAAGGCTTTGCAACCAGATGATGGAGGAGCATGAAGACCTGATTCGGACATTGATTGGAGAAGCGAAGCGACACCCCCAAGCAGCCAGTCTGATGTTATACGAAGCTAACAAATCGATGCGCGAAAAGCTGGTTGTGTATTTGCAAAACAGTCAACAGAAGGGCACAGTGTCCTCAGATATAGATTTGAAAGCATCTGTAGATAGTTTCACGGCTATGTTGCTTCACGGTATGCTGCGTTTTAGCGATATCCCCACCACATTAGATTACAGTCGTCAATGTTACATAGAAACTTGTGTCAATTTATTTGTGCGCGGTATTAGCACTTTGCCATTGAAAGAGGCTGGAGGTTAAGTTGATTCACCTGCAACAAGATAAATCGTGTTTTCTCTTAGAGTTAAGGCTCTGATTTTACACTGACTAAAAAAGTTTTATAAATTACACTTTAAAAAATTGACAGGAGTTAAGTAATTTACAAATTAACTATAAAGTGATAGACGATATTTTTTTGTTTGAGGTGCTAGACATAGTGAGCGATCGCCCAAATACCCAAATATATATTTGATTTGGCACCAACATCAAGAAACAAGGGCTAAAAAACTATTCAAACAATGCTTTTTTAGCGAAGAGTAGATTGCCCAAGTCTAAATCCATAAGACGAGAAACCGAAGATGTCCCATTCTGAGTTCCCTGATTCTCACCTGCCCGTTGAAATAGAACAGCCTGCTGTTAATGATTCTAATCAAGAATCACAACCATTGTTGGAGCGATCGCCTAAGCCACCGCAAAAACGCCGTTGGCCCCTAATTTTGGGAATTGTTTTGTTAGTTACAGGTGTTGGTTTTGGTTGGCGCTGGTGGCAAACTAGTAGCGCTAGCGATGCACCTGCTGGGGCCGCAGCTGGTCAACCGATGGCAATTCCCGTCAAGCTAGCAACTGTGGAAACTGAAACCGTGCAGGAAAGTTCGGAGTTTATTGGCTCCTTAGAGGCTCCACGTTCGGTAATCATTAGACCACAGGTTGACGGACGAGTTACCCAGATTTTCATCCAAGAGGGCAACCGTGTTCAACAAGGGCAAGTCATTCTTAGCCTGCAAAGTGATGATGTCCAAGCTCAATTATCACAAGCAAAAGCCGGATTAGAACAAGCTCAAGCAAGGCTTGCTGAACTCCAAGCCGGTACGCGACAAGAAGAAATTGCCCAAGCTAGAGCGCAGTTAACCCAAGCCCAAGCTCGCTTTCGAGATGCCCAATCGGGATCGCAACCAGAAGAAATTGCTCAGGCTGAAGCTCAAATTCAGTCAGCTAAATCTGATGTGGAACTAGCACAGTCACGAGCCAAGCGATACGCACAATTAAGAAAAGAGGGTGCAGTTTCCCAAGATACCTTAGAAGGATATGTCAAAGAACAGGAAAGTGCTGAAGCTGCCCTGGTTGTAGCTCAGAAACGCCTAGACCAACTCCGCCAAAGCAGAAATTCTAGTATCAATGAGCTAGGTGGTGCTTTGGAACAACAGAGGCAAAACTTAAGGCAACTAGAAAATGGTTCTCGCCCAGAAGAAATTGCCCAAGCGCGATCGCAAGTAACTCAAGCAGCGGCCCAAGTCAAATCTGCTCAAGTTCAACTGCAATACACAAAAGTCCTTGCACCTTTCACCGGTATTGTTGGTGATATTCCAGCAAAGGTGGGAGATTATGTGCAACAAGCAGATCAACTCACTACACTGACTAGAAATGACTCTTTAGAACTGAATATTTCCGTTCCCTTAGCCGAATCCAAAAAGTTACGCTTGGGATTACCTGTGCAAATGCTGGACACCCAAGGCAAACCCATCGCTACTGGTAAAGTGAGTTTTATCTCTCCAAATGCCAGTTCAGATTCGCAGACAGTTTTGGCTAAAGCCAACTTTGGTAATTCCAGAAATCAACTGGTTAATCGCCAGGCAGTGCAAACCAAAGTCATCTGGAACGAACGTCCGGGAATCTTAATTCCAGTTACAGCAGTGTCTCGCCTGGGTGGAGAGACTTTTGTGTTTGTGGCTGAAGCGCCGCAGGAAAAGCCTAAAGCTGAAGCACCGGCAGAAAAACCCAAAGCTGGAGCGCCATCTTTAGTAGCTCAACAAAAGCCCGTGAAATTGGGAGTTATTGAGGGGAATAATTATCAAGTTATCGAAGGATTAAAAGCTGGGGACAAAATTGTTGTTTCCGGTATTCTCAACCTAACCAATGGCGCTCCCATCACTCCTGCACCGGAACAAGTAAGTAGTCGGAAGCCTTAGTTGAAGATGAGAGAGCAGGGGGAAGTAGGGGAGTAGGGAGAGCAGGGGGAGATGAGGGAGATGAGGGAGACAAGGAGAATAACCAATGCCCAATTCCCAATGCCCCATGCCCAATGCCCCATGCCCCATGCCCCATACCCAATGCCAAATACCCAATCCCCAATTTTTTAAACTATGTTTGTTGACTTCTTTATTAAGCGGCCAATCTTTGCGTCGGTCTGTGCGATCGTTATCCTTTTAATAGGATTAATCAGTATTCCTACACTACCGATCGCTAGGTTCCCAGAAATTAGTCCTACCCAAATCAGTGTGACTTCCAACTATAGCGGAGCTAGTGCCGAAGTCGTAGAAAGCGGAGTGACAAATATCTTAGAAAGGCAAATCAACGGGATTGAGGGACTAAGATATCTCACTTCCAGCAGCAGTAACGATGGCACTAGTACCATTACAGCCACCTTTGATTCTTCACGAGACAAAGATATTGCCGCTGTGGATGTGCAAAATCGTGTTTCTGTTGCTCAACCACAACTACCAGAGAGTGTACAACGCACGGGAGTGCAGGTATCAAAAGAGTCAAGCAACATTCTTTTAGCAATTGGTTTATACGCTGAAAATAAAGAGTACGACAATATATTTTTAAGCAACTATGCTGACCTTTATTTAGCAGATGCCTTAAAAAGAGTCAAAGGTGTAAGTGACGCACGAATTTTTGGTGAACGTCGCTATGCAATGCGTTTGTGGTTAGATCCGAGTCGCCTTGCTAGTCGCGGACTAACAACTCAGGATGTAGCCGATGCTTTATCCGAACAAAATTTGCAAGTCGGTGCAGGGAGAATTGGACAAGAACCGGCTCCTGAAGGACAAAGGTATCAACTTGATGTACGTGCTGTCAGCCGATTAGCAGAACCATCAGAATTTGAAGAAATTGTCCTCAGAACTCAAGAGGATGGCACCTTAGTTAAGCTCAAAGATGTAGGTAGAGCCGAACTGGGTGCAGAAAACTACAGTTCATTTTTACGATTTCGTGGCAACGATGCTGTCGGTTTAGGGATTTATCAGGTTCCTGGCAGTAATGCCTTGGATGTAGCTAGAGGAGTCAAAGCCGAAATAGCGCGATTGGCTCCGAATTTTCCGCCAGGGATGCGATATCAAGTAGCTTTTGACACAACATCCTTTGTAGAAGAGTCTTTGGCAGAAGTGATCAAGACTCTGATTGAAGCGGTGGTGTTAGTGGTGATTGTAATTTTTGTGTTCTTGCAGGATTGGCGAACCACTTTAATTCCCGCGCTAACTATTCCTTTAGCACTAATTGGGACGTTTGCCTTCATCAAAGTTTTTAACTTTTCCATTAATAGTTTGACTTTGTTTGGTCTAACTTTAGCATCGGGGATGGTGGTAGACGATGCGATCGTCGTGGTGGAACAAATCAGCCGTTTTATTCAGGATAAAGGGATAAATCCTCGCCGAGCCGCTAGTGAATCAATGGCGGAACTATTTGGCGCGGTTATTGCCACTTCACTCGTGTTGATGGCGGTGTTTGTGCCAGTGGCGTTTTTTCCGGGAACTACAGGCGCACTTTATCGGCAATTTGCGCTAACGATCGCCTTTTCCATTGCGATTTCGACATTTTTGGCTTTGACCCTAACACCTTCTTTGTGTGGGGTGCTGCTGCGTCAAGACCAAAGACCTCCCAGGTGGATTGCCTGGTTGTTTGACCTGATTAATCGGTTTCTAGAATGGGTAAGGTCAAGCTATGAGCGATCGCTTACCTTTCTCACACGATTTAAAAGCGTCGTAATTGGGTTGTTTATTGTCTCTTTGGGTATGACTGCTTGGCTCTACACCACAGTACCTACAGCCTTTCTCCCAGACGAAGATGAAGGCTACTTCCTCACAATTATTCAAGGCCCCCAAGGCGTTTCGCTGCAATATACCAGCGATGTCATGGCACAGGTAGAAAAAGAAATCCTGCAAGTTCCAGAAGTACTAGGGACTTTCGCCGTGGGAGGATTTGGTTTTAGTGGTAGTACCGCCAATAGTGGCATCATCTTTACAACTTTAAAACCTTGGGCAGAACGTTCAAGACCCAATCAATCAGTACAAGCGATTATTGGCAGCTTGCAAGGGAAGTTGTTGGCAATTCCAGAAGCCAGGGTTTTCCCTGTGAATCCACCGCCAATTCAGGGTTTAGGTAACTTTGGCGGGTTCGTCTTTCAACTACAAGACCGCAGAGGTAACAGTGGCTTAGAAAGTCTAGTGCAGTCGATGGGTCAGTTGTTGGGTAAAGCCAATCAAACACCAGGATTACAAGCTGTATTTAGTACTTTTGCCGCAGATACACCACAATTACTTGTGGAAGTAGACCGTAATAAAGCTAAGACATTGCAAGTTTCTATAGATGATATCTTCAGTACATTACAAACTGCCTTGGGATCACAATATGTAAATGATTTCAATCTCCAGCAGCGCAATTACCGCGTATATATCCAGGCAGATCAACAGTTTCGTTCTAACCCCAAGGATATTGGTAAACTGTACGTTCGTTCCCAAAAGAATCAAATGATTCCTTTGAGTAACTTAGTCACAGTTACTTCGACTGTGGGAGCGCAAACGATAAATCACTACAATTTGTTCCGTTCAATTGAAATTAATGGTTCCGCCGCTCCTGGCTCTAGTTCTGGAGACGCAATTAAAGCAATGGAACAAGTTGCTAAAGAAGTTTTACCCGCAGGTTATGGTTATGAATGGTCAGGAACTGCATTAGAAGAAATAGACTCTGGTGGTTTAGCACCCCTGATCTTTGGATTAGGAATAATCTTTGTGTTTTTGGTACTAGCTGCTCAATACGAGAACTACGTTGACCCTTTTATCATTCTGTTATCAGTTCCCTTAGCTATCTTTGGAGCGCTGATAGCTCAATCAATGCGGGGTTTTGCTAATGATGTTTACTGTCAAATTGGTCTAGTAATGTTGATTGGTTTAGCTAGTAAGAACGCAATTTTGATTGTGGAATTCGCTAACCAATTGCGAGATCAAGGACTTTCGATTACCAAAGCAGTAATTGAGGCTTCACAAGAGCGTCTACGTCCAATTTTGATGACTGCCTTTTCTACACTATTGGGGATTTTCCCGCTAGCTATTGCCACAGGTGCCGGGGCGGGAAGTCGTCAATCATTAGGAACAACAGTATTTGGAGGGATGTTAATTGCGACTTTCTTGAGTTTGTTTGTAGTCCCGATTTTGTATATTGTAATTAAGACGACAACAGAGCGTTTTATCAAACCAAATCGGCGTCAAGAACTACAAGCAGAAGCAGTGTCATTGAATGGTAACACTGCTGTATATTCAACAAAAGCTGAGGATTAATTCGTAATTTGTAATTCTTCCCTGTCTCCTATAAACATCGTAGTATGAGGAGATGGGGAAGACTAATTTCAAAGGGGAATGCATGAAAATCGCTATTGGCAGTGATGAACGCACCAACCTTACCGATAGGGTACTGGAAGAACTTAAGCAGCGAGGGCATGAAGTTATACTCTTCGGTTCCCTAGCCGAGAGTGATCCTGAAGTTGATTGGCCTCTTAGTTGTAGTAAAGTTGCTTTGGCAGTGGCAACCCAGAAAGCAGATGAGGGAATTGTCTTTTGTTGGACTGGTACTGGCGCATCTATTGCCGCCAACAAAGTTTCTGGGATACGTGCAGCCTTGTGCCATGATGCTGAGACGGCACGCGGGGCAAGAATTTGGAATCATGCGAATGTCCTTGTATTAAGTTTACGTGCTACTACAGAAGCGATCGCTAAAGAAATATTAGATACCTGGTTTAGCACACCCTTTTCTGATGATGAGTGGAACCTGCTGCAAATAAAACGAATTAAACAGTTAGAGAAAAAGGTTTAATTTGTAGACAGATTGCAAAAATTCCCCAACGCCCTCAAAATTTATCCGTGGGCATTGATAGCAAACCCAAATGTATATTTAAATCAAAACAATGCCAACAATAGCAGTCAATCCATATCTCGATCGCAACTTCGCTCCAATCCGTGAAGAAATCACCACTGACAAATTGTCAGTTATCGGTGAATTACCACCTGAACTATCGGGGATGTTTGTGCGGAATGGCCCTAACCCTCAATGGACACCCATCGGTCAATATCACTGGTTTGATGGCGATGGAATGTTGCATGGTGTGCAAATTAGCAACGGCATAGCCACTTATCGTAACCGCTACGTGCAGACAGCCGGATGGAAAAAAGAACGAGAAGCGGGTAAAGCTATCTGGAGTGGGTTATTAGAACCACCGCAAATGGATAACCCTCACGGTGGCTACAAAAATACTGCCAATACTGCCTTAGTGTGGCACGCCGGTCAAATGTTGGCGCTGAATGAGGGTGGTAAACCTCACGCCATCAAACTGCCTGAATTAGAAACCATTGGCGAGTATAGCTACAATGGGAAGCTGGTTTCTGCCTTCACAGCCCATCCCAAAGTAGACCCAGTTACAGGCGAAATGATCTTCTTTGGCTACTCTGTGTTTGTGCCACCGTACCTGCAATATAGTGTAGTCTCAGCACAAGGCGAACTGTTGCGGACAGTGCCAATTGAACTGCCCATAGGGGTGATGATGCACGACTTCGCCATCACTGAAAACTACACAATTTTCATGGATTTGCCGCTGACTTTTAATCCTGAAAGAGCGCAACGAGGAGAATCTGTAATGATGTTTGAGCGCGATCGCTCCAGTCGCTTTGGGATTGTACCACGTCACGGTGACAACAGTAATATCCGCTGGTTTGAAAGTCCCTCTTGCTACGTCTTCCATACCCTCAACGCCTACGAAGACGGAGACGAAGTAGTGCTGATTGCCTGTCGCATGACTTCTACTACTGTTTTGGGTTTAGATGATTCTCAACCAGACCCAGAAGCAAATATCCCCCGTTTACATCGCTGGCGATTTAACCTCAGCACGGGGACAGTACATGAAGAAATGTTGGATGATGTAGCTTCCGAATTTCCTCGCGTCAACGAAAACCTATTGGGGCGAAAAACCCGATATGGCTACAGCAACAAAGCGGCAGACAGTCCCCTACCTTTATTTGAAGGTATTATTAAGTACGACTTCAGCAGTGGAAAATCCCAAACCCATGAATTTGGGGAAGGACGCTATGGCGGTGAAGCTGTGTTTGCGCCGCGTCCTGGTGCAACGGCTGAAGATGATGGTTGGCTTATGACTTTCGTCCATGATGAGGATTCAGATACTTCCGAATTGGTAGTGGTGAATGCCCAAGATGTAACTGCTGAACCCGTAGCGCGAGTAATAATTCCTCAGCGAGTGCCTTATGGGTTTCATGGTGCCTGGGTTGCAGAGGAATAAGTTAGGTAGATAATACTGTTCGGTTAAAGCAATAGACGCGATGAATCGCCGTCTCTACAAAGGACTAATTATTGTAGAGACGGCGATTTATCGCGTCTTTGAACCTCAATGTTGAGCCTCTGAACCTCGAAGTTGCGCCTTTTAAACAACTCAACTTAGAAATATATCTAACTATTCTTGAATTTACAGGGGTAAGCGTGTATTAAAATTTGCTCACCTCCGTAAAGTGGAACATAGCTTTAGATTTCTCCGGGCAAAATCTTCGAGGACGCAACTCAGAGCAAAAACCGCAATCACCATGTTGAAAGGGATATTTTCTAGTTTATCTGCGATCGCATCCCTGGTTGAAGCGGGTAATAAATTATTACTTGCGATCGCCAAGCTATTCAGTTTGGGATAATTTTGACAGTATCCTTTACTCGTCGGATACTTTTGCTCGAAATAAATCAAAAACTTCCATTCCCTCTTGTAAGAACAATTCAATCTGTTCTGGTTCAAGACGTACATTTTCACGGTAATAGATCAAACAGGCGTCATCTGCCTCTAGACATGGTGTTGTTTGTATAGCTGGGTAAAATCCTATTTTGCCTTCAAAAAAATTAACTACATTGTCAGTAAATATCTGGCGAATGCCTTCCTCATGACTACCACGTAACAGATATTGTTCAGAAAATCTGGGATATTTTTCAAACTTTATATCCTGGTATCCTAAAAAATGACTGAGTTGGTCTAAAATTCCTTTTGGTTTTAACAAAAACTTAGGAATACGCATATTGTCGTCATAGAAAAAAGCTACTGTTTGCCAAGGTTCGTGTCTAGTTTTAGCACTAGATATTGAGTATCTATATTCAAATATGTATATTTTAAAGTTTGTTTTTTCTTCCGACAATATATTTTTAACTAGCTTTATCCCTCCTTGCTTGAATAGTCTAAAATTATGTAAATGCTGCATGATGTTGTTACTGTCTTCTGATAAGAAGTTCATTGTTAACTGAGCAGCAATAAGTTTTATTTTGTCACTTCTCTGTTGTTCTTTTTTTTGTTTTCATTGAAAATATAAAACATTTACAACAACAGCTACAAGAGTAAAAAATACTATAAAAACAATAAAATCTCTAGACATAAAACATACAATTTTGGATTTTAGATTTTGGATTGGGACTGGAGTTTAGACTAAAAGCGATATGAGAGAACGCAAACCAAATGGAATTAGAGG